>JAZUKP010000067.1:0-13264 GCA_045643345.1 Anaerovoracaceae bacterium
ATTGACACACGCGGGAAGACGGTCGCCATGATTGCGAATGAAATTGGGCAGCTGTGATGCTGTCAGATTTCAGCTTACACTCGCCATGCCGACAAAGCTATTCACAGAACACTGCGTGTTCTCGCTCATATCGTTTGTCGCCCTATGAGTCTTTGCGTGAATATGTCCGATTGTGAGCGAGCTCCCATCGACCAATTCCCACAAATCCTCGCATGGCTCGTTAGTCGTTTAAATTGCAGTTCGATCGCTCAACGCGGTAAGAGAATTTCTACGACAGGGTCCTATGCCGCAGTCGGCTATTTTACGGCAGAAATGCTCATAAGTAACCCGTAAGTCAAAATTTAGGATATTCCGAATTTTTGAAAATGCTCATAAAAAACAGCGGAATGAGGACTTATGAGCACTTCGGAAGAGGTTTCGTGCTCATATATTGCGGTTTCGCTTGAATATATGAGCAGCGTGACGCCGAAAAACCAAAATAAAACTTAAAAAAGCGCTCATAAATCCTTGAAATGCAAAGATTTATGAGCATTTTTAAATAGCTGGCCAACTAACTGGCGACATTTTTAATAGCTGGCCAACCGGCGGCGTTTTTTACTTCGCCAGCACCTGGCGGCGGGAGCAGTTCCCGTCGCTTTTTTTTTGTAAAGAATTTGTGAGTTTCTCGAAAGCGCTTGACAGAGCAGGTTTATTCAAGTAAACTGCGGTTATAGGTTTATTTAAATAAACCAAAGGCGAAAGGACAGAAAAAGATGATCGATTTTGAAATCGGAGCCGTGCAGGAACGCTTTGCGGATATTGTCTGGGCAAATGAGCCGGTGGGCTCCGGTGAGCTTGTTAAAATCTGCGAAAAAGAACTCAAGTGGAAGAAGTCTACCACATACACGGTTCTTCGCAAGCTCTGCGAAAAAGGGCTGCTCAAAAATGAAAACGGGATCGTATCTTCCCTGGTGTCTCGGGAAGAATTCTATTCTGCGAAAAGCGAGCAGATTATAGAGGATTCCTTTGAGGGCTCGCTGCCGTCTTTTATTGCGGCATTTATTTCCCGCAAAAACCTGACTGCCAAAGAAGCAGAAGAAATTCAAAGGATGATAGACGCATTTAAGAAGGAGGGCTGAACATGAGTGCGGTTTTTCTGAAATTGCTGAATCTCAGCATCACGGCAAGCTGGCTGATTCTGGCGGTCGTTCTTGTTCGCTTTCTTTTGAAAAAAGCTCCGAAATGGATCAGCTGCGTCCTTTGGACGTTGGTTGCCCTTCGCCTGGTATGTCCGTTTTCTTTCGAAAGTGCGCTGAGCCTGATTCCCAGCAGCCAGACGATTCCGGCAAATATCGAGATGATGCAGAAGCCTGCCATCGATTCCGGAATTACAATCATCAACCAAGCGATCAATCCGGTCATTGCCCACAGCTTTACCCCGGACCCGCTGACAAGCGCAAATCCGCTGCAGATTATTGTGCCCATGCTGTCCGTGGTATGGATTGCGGGAGTTGCTGCCATGCTTTTGTATGCGCTGCTCAGCTATATCCGGCTACAGAAAAGCGTCGGGGCATCGGTGCCGGTAAGAGATAATATTCTTGCCTGTGACGAAGTGCAGTCGCCCTTTATCCTCGGTATTATCAAGCCGGTTATCTACGTTCCGTCCTCATTGAAAGGCGAGGCCCTGGATTACGTGATTACCCACGAAAATGCCCATATCCGGCGGCGCGATCACTGGTGGAAGCCTCTGGGATTTCTTCTTCTGGCGGTGTATTGGTTCCATCCGCTTTGCTGGCTTGCCTACGTTCTGCTTTGCCGGGATATCGAAATGGCCTGCGATGAAAAGGTTATTCAAACGCTGGAGCACAACCGCAGGGCTGCCTATTCCCAGGCGCTTCTGGACTGCAGTTTTCCCCGCAGAAGAATTGCCGCCTGCCCGCTGGCCTTCGGTGAAGTCGGCGTAAAGGAAAGAGTAAAATCCGTGCTGAATTACAGAAAACCTGCATTTTGGATGATTGCCGCGGCGGTGGCGACGTGCCTGATTGTAACGATATGCTTCATGACAAATCCGAAAAAAGAAAACAAGGATCCGCTTCCACTGATCAGTTCCCACAGTTACGGCGTGGTGCAGATCGCTTACGAAGCCTCCGGATATGATTTTTCCATGGTCCCGCAGCAAAATACTCCGGTTTATGCGATAACGGAGGATATGAAGCTTCTGTCCAAACGGGAATACCCACCGGAAGGGGAGTGGACCGTTCTCGGAACCCTGGAAGAGTTTGATTTAACAAAAAAGAATTTCGATGAGCTGTTTTCGGACAGCGGAAAATGGTTCGCAAAGAACGAAACCGCTTCCTACTTCCGCAGGAACAATGCCAATGCCTGGGCAGTCATCTATCAGCAGGACATCCTTTATTATGTGCTGCAGCAGAAAAACGGGGAGGTGCTGCTGGCGTACGGTTATCATGATTTTTCCGAAAAAGCGGATGCTCATTCCGACGATTCCGGCATACGATGGCTTTACCGACTGGCCTTCGATGTCAGCGAGGACACCGGGATTGTGGCAGTCTCCGGAAAGAATGTGATTCCGGTGGTTGCGTCCCCTGCCGGAACGCCGGTCTCCGACATTAAGGACAAGCTGTACTGGCTCGATATCGCACCGGAACCCGATGATTCGGTTCCTTTTACCGTTTACTGCGACGGAACTGAAGTGCTGGGGCAATATACGGTCTATGATGCGGAAACGATGGAAAAACTGGAGTATTTTATGCCTTCCGGACTTTCGTCTCAGACTTATCTCTTTCAGAATGCGGAATACGGGCATGACTATATCGTGATGCTGAAAAACAATGAAGCGGATTTACTATGCTTCGGCGCGCGCATGCAGAAACGATAATAACCGGCAAATCTATCGGAGAAAGGCAAAAATGAAAACCGTTTTAAAAGCATTAAAATATTACGCGTGGATTCCGCTGATTGCTTCCGTTCCCGGATTTGTTCTGAACTTTTGCGGGTATTTCTGGATGAACCTGAATATGCTTTTGGTCCCAGCAGTGACTGTGCTAATCTACATTCTGTTCAGAAAGAAACTGGATGTGGAATTTGCCGCAAAAGTCAACGGAATTATTTTTCTTTCCTTGCTCATCATCTTTACCGGAATGATGATCGCGGCGGACGGAAATGTGGAAAGTCTGCTGATGAGTTCCTTCAGCTATCTGATCCTTCCGTTCTTTCCGATTCTGCTGCTCATGACCATGATGGGCGCCTACATGCAGCTTTATGTGTGCGCACTGCTGAGCTATCTGGCAGCATTCATCGTTTCAGTGTGTTTGGCGAAGAAAAGCATAAAAAAGCTGGCGCTTCCCGCGATTGCGGCTGTTATTTGCATGGCGGCAAGCACCGTTCTTTATCTCAACCGGCCCACGGTCAAATACGCCGGGCATGGTTTTGATTATATGCACGGCTACTCCAGCACAGATTTTGCGGATTATACGGTCTATGCGGAAAATTCAAAGCTTGCCGGGCTGGATCATGCCCCCTCGTTCATGATTGAAAATGAGGCGGAAATGCCGGTTCTGGACGGGGCGGAAGCCTGCTACCCCCTGTATGCAGCTTTTGCAAAGGCCGTGTATAAAGACATCGACAAAATTGAACTGAAATATCTGGATACAGATGCGCAGTACCAAAACGGGAAAATCGTAACCATGACCAACACCGTTTACGGTTTTGAACGGCTGATGGCCCGGGATGCGGAGAAGTTCGGCCGAAAGGTTGATATGTTCTTCGGTGCCAGACCGTCTGCTGAGCAGATGGAGATGGCAAAGGAATATGGTGTGGAACTGGAGATCACGCCCATCGGGAAGGAAGCCTTTGTATTCTTCGTGGAAGAGGACAATCCGGTGGAAAATCTTACGTCGGAACAAATGAAGGCCATCTATCACGGAGACATTGCAAACTGGAGCGAGCTTGGGGGAAAGGATCAGGAGATTCTGGCGTTCCAGCGTCCGAAGAATTCCGGCTCGCAGACCATGATGGAACATTTCATGGGGGATGTTTCGTTAAAGGAACCCCAGACCTATGAGCAGGTAAGCGCGATGATGGGTGTAATCAAAAAAGTCGCCCAGTATGCCAATGAAAAGGGTGCAATCGGTTATTCCTTTCGCTATTTTCTGGAAGAACTGGGTCAGGAAAAGGGTGTGAAGATGCTTTCAATTGATGGCGTATATCCGACGCCGGAAAACATTGAAAATGGAAGCTATCCGCTTACTACCGATGTCTGTCTGATTACCCGGAAGGACGACCCGAATCCCAGCGTGCAGAAAATGATAGACTTTATCGTGTCTGAAGAGGGCCAGGAAATCGTGAAAAAAACGGGTTATGCTCATAGATAACCCGTAAGTCGAAATTTAGGATATTCCGATTTTTTGAAAATGCTCATAAAAACGAGGAAAAAAAGGTTTTATGAGCATTCCTCAAGGGGTTTCGTGCTCATATATTGAAGGTTCGGCTGAATATATGAGCAGTGTGTCACCGAAAAACCAAAATAAAACTTAAAAAAGCGCTCATAAATCCTTGAAATGAAAAGATTTATGAGCGTTTTTCGTAATTTGACTTTTATCTTCTGCTCATAGACGCCGGGTTTTGTGACGAATAGGAGCATTTTGTCTGTGATCCATGGGTCACCGGCCGTGGCACTGCTTATTTCTTTCCGATCTTTCCGAAGCACATGGGATAGATGGCGGTTTCCACGAAGAGGATGATACCATATCTTACGGTGCGTACGGCAAACTGCGCATAGCTGGCAGCGGCCAGAAGCTCGCTGCTGAAGGGCAGCTTCAGGACTGTATTCAAAGCGAAGTATACCCCAATACCGCCTGCAATTCGGAGTACGGCAGGCAGGAACTTGTCAGTTTGCGGAAAGTTCACATGCTTTTCCTCGAATCTTGACCCCAGCAGGATGCCGATGAGGGAGCCGAGAGCGGTATAGTAGTCGTTGCTTCTGCAGATGAATATGCCCAGCAGAGAGATTGCAGCCAGGATATAGTAAAGCTTTCTTTCGTTTTTTACCTTCCGGACTGCCCAGGGCATGAAAAATGCCATGCCGTAACCGAGAACCCAGCCCGCCAGCACGTCCGTGGGATAATGGACGCCCAGCGAAAATCTGGAGATTCCCACCAGAAGGGGCAGAACTACGGCAAGAACTTTAATCCACGTCTTTCGGAAGATGAGGGCCAGCGTTGTGGCCATGCCTGCCGCGCTGGCGGAGTGACCGCTGGGGAAGGAATAGCCCTGGGCCGCAATGTCCATGGCATCCGCACTGTTATCCACCAGCACGTAGGGCCTGATACTTTCGTGGTCCATGTAGGGGCGGCGGCGCAGCGTAATATTTTTTATGACGGGGAATATGATATCTGTCAGCATCAGGGTCACGCCAAAGCGCATGCCCTGTTTTTTATCGTAGACCCAGTATACAAGGCCGAGGCAAAAAACGATGAAAAGGTCGCTTCCGAAGAAGGTAATTACTTCCATGATCTTCGCCAGGACGGGGCCCATGAATGACTGGATGGATTCCATCAGTTTTACTTCCCACTCAAAATAAAAAGTTGTTCCCATAAAAAATCTCCTTTTGCTGCGTTCCGCCCCTATTATATCATTGCTGCGCAGCGTTTTTAAGTGCGGAAAATGCAGGGATTCACGCTCTTTCCGCCATTTTTGCATCCGCAAAGTAAAGGGCGGCCCGGTTTCCCGCCACCGTTTCCAGCAAAGAAACCATGTCGCAGGCGTTCACCTCTTCTTCGGCCTGCTCTGCCACGAACCAGTCCAGGAACTGGCGGCTGCGGTAATCCTTCAGATCCTCCGCGGCTTCACAGATTTTGTGAATCAGCCCGGTAATCTGCACTTCGTGGGCCAGCGCAGCCTTGGCCAAAGACAGAAAGTCCGTGATTTTTACGTCCGGAACCCGAATTTCTTTCAGCTCCGGCTGACGTCCCTGGTTAACCATGTAATTGCAGAATTTCTGCGCGTGAGAAAATTCTTCTTTTGCCTGCACCCGGTACCAGTGACCGAAGCCCTTCAGGTCCCGGTGATCGAAAAATGTGGCAAAGTAGGTATACAGATAGGCGGAATACAGTTCCTCGTTGATTTGTTTGTTCATCAGTTTTGTTATTTTTTCGTTCAGCATAATAACCCCCTTTTGACTGCCGCACAATTGCGGCTTCCGGTTTTATGGTATCTTCTTACGGGGTAAGTGCAAGGGGGCACATACGAAGCGCTTGACAGGTTTTTTCGCTTATCCTACACTGATGACAGCCGGCGGAATAAAACCGTCCGGCAGAATTCTATTTGCCGCAGAAGCGGCGGAGGGACCCATGAATATCAAGCTGGTAAAACTGAACGAAACGTATAAAGAACTGCTTGCGGACATGCTTGACGAGTGGAAGGCGGACATCGAGGAGAACCACACCAACCATTCTCCCTGGGCGATTTTCAAGAATGATTATCACGACTTCGACTACTATCTGGAGCAATTGGAACTGAAAGAAGTCTCTGAAGGCTTGGTGCCGGATTCCACATTCTTCTGCCTGGATACGGACGGAATATTTTTGTGGGCGCGGTGAACATCCGTCATTATCTGAATGAAAGTCTGCTTTACACCGGGGGTCACATCGGGGACGGCATCCGTCCCTCCGAGCGCCGCAAGGGCTATGCCACGGCCATGATCGGTCTGGCGCTGGAGGAATGCCGCAAACTGGGCATCGATCGGGTGCTGATGACCTGCGACAAAGACAATATCGGTTCCGCAAAATCCATTCAAAACAACGGCGGCGTGCTGGAAAACGAAGTGTTTGATGCGGAAGACGGCGTTTGGGAGCAGAGATATTGGATCGATTTGAGATAAGTGGGAAGTTTTTGGGATACGGTATTTCCATATATTGACATTTACCAATATATGGAATAAAATAGTTGCGTAGTCATCATTCGGCAGGCGGTTAGTCCTTCCGCAGAAAGTCTGAACTTTCTGTTTACATAGAAACCCGTTTGGGAATCTACGGAAGGAGAATCTTTAAGATGACAGTAATAGAGTATATTACGATAATCAGTTTCGGGGTAACGGTATTCATGTTTGGATACTGTCTCGGGAGCAGAGATAATAAAAATGACCGCCGTAAATAGTTAGAAACGCGGTCATTTTCCCAAAATGAAATCGGACTAACCACCAATGGTGGCTACCCTTTATTTTCAATTACATCTACATTCTATTTTTTTTTGTCTAATCTGTCAAGTCTCCTTCCGTTTGCAGAATCATTCCGTCCGTCGGTTTATTTTTGTGATATAATAAATTATTATGGAAAAAATTCTTTTTGATTCACATTCCCATATTTCCGACGAAGCCTTTGCGGATTGGCACGAGGGGCTGATCGAAAAGATCCGCGCTTCGGAAGTTCGCTTCTGCATGGACATCGGGTCCAGCGTGGAGACCTCCGCCAGGTGCGTGCAGTCCGCCCGGGCCTATGACTTCTGCTACGCGGCGGTGGGCATTCATCCGGATTCGGTGGCGCAGCTTACGGAGGAGGCCATGGAGGCCTGTCTTTCCGCTTTCGAAACGGAAGAAAAGGTGGTGGCCGTGGGCGAAATCGGGTTGGATTATCATTATACCGACGGCGCGGCGCCGGAAGTGCAGCAGCTCTGGTTTGCCCGGCAGGTGGACTGGGCGGTGGCCCACAAGGCGCCCATCTGCATTCACAGCCGGGAAGCGGACGAAGACACCATGCGGATTTTAAAGGAGCACGGCGCGTTTTCTAAAGAGCGGGCGGCGGCATTTCCGAAAAAGCCGGACGGAAGCCCGGACTGCCGGGTGTTGATGCATTGCTTCTCCGGGTCTGCGGAGCTGGCGCGTCAGTACGTAAAGCTGGGGGCTACCATCAGCCTTGCGGGACCGGTCACCTTTAAAAACGCCCGGAAGGCGGTGGAGGTGGCGGAGAGCGTGGACCTGCAGAATCTGCTGATTGAAACCGACTGCCCCTACATGGCGCCGGTGCCGGTGCGGGGCACACAGAACGACCCCACCAACGTGCTGTACGTGGCAAAAAAGATCGCGGAAATCAAAGGAATTACCTATGAAGAGGCGGCCCGGGTCACCCTGGAAAACGCCTGCCGCTTCTACGGAATATCGCTTTAGAGTCTGGCGCGGCGTCCGCAGGCGGGAAGTGTTCAGGCAAAAGAAAAAACACGCGCATAAAGCGCATTTGCATAGAGAAACGAGGACAATATGAGAAACTGGCTGGAAGTAGATCCGAACAAAATCGCATACAATCTGGATACGGTCCGGGAAGCACTGCCCGAGGGCTGCGACATCATCGCGGTGGTGAAGGCCAACGCCTACGGACACGGCGAAGCCAAGGTCTGCCGCATTCTGGAGGACCTGGGCATTACCCTCTTTGCGGTGGCGTCGCTGGGCGAAGCCATCAACGTGCGGGAGGCGGGCATTTCCGGCGATATTCTGGTGCTTTCCTACGTGGACCCGGCGGATGTGCCGGAAGCGGTTTCGGAAAACATCACCCTGGCGGCAATCTCCATGGACTACGCCCGGGAGCTTTCCGCAATTGCGGTGAAGAACGGCTTTACCGTAAAGGCGCATCTGAAGATCAATACCGGTATGAACCGGGTGGGCTTCGACTGCATTACCGAAGACCAGCTGCAGGAAATTGCGGCGGTTTACAGCCTGCCGGGCATTGAATTTACCGGCATTTTCTCGCATTTCTCCAGCTCCGACGACCTTTCCGAAGGCGCGGACGAATACACCCTGATGCAGCTGGAAAACTATAAAACCGTGCTGCAGTATCTGGAGAAGCAGGGCATTGACCCGGGTCTGCGCCACATCAGCAATTCCGGCGCCATCGGCAAGTATCCCCAGGCGCGTTTTGACGCGGTGCGCTGCGGTGCACTGATGTACGGCTACAACACGGCGGTGGACGCTCCCATGGACGTAAAGCCTGTGGGCACCTGGAAGGCCGTGGTTTCCTGCGTGCGCAGCCTGCCCGGGAACGCGGCGGTGAGCTACTCCCGCCACTACATTGCCAGAGGCGGCGAAAAGGTGGCGACGGTCTGCGTGGGTTACGCGGACGGCTACAAGCGGGCCATGTCCGGCCGGGAAGACGGGCCCCACGGCTGGGTCATTCTGGGCGGAAAGCGCTGCCCGATCATCGGCAACATCTGCATGGACCAGATGATGGTGGACGTGAGCGGCACCGAGGTAAAGGAAGGCGACGTAGCCATTCTGATGGGTTCTGCCCCCGGCGCGGACGGACAGACCGTTTCCGTCACCGCGGATGACATTGCGGAATGGTCCGGCACCTGCATGCACGACGTAATCGCCAGCATCGGGCCCCGGGTGGAAAGAGTATATCTGTAAAGAACATCCCCGGGCTGCCTGCTCTTTTCGGCGGGCGGCTGCGGGGTTTTTAGAAACCGGACTGCGGCGGTTTATCCGCAGCGAACTATGAAAGCAGACGAAATTGTCAGAAAAACCATCAACGAACATAACCTGATCTGTCAGGGCGACGTTCTGATTCTGGGTCTTTCCGGAGGCCCGGATTCTTTGTGTCTTCTGCACATTCTGCTGGGGCTGCGCCGGGACTTCGGCTTCGTGCTCTGCGCGCTGCACTTCAATCACTGCGTGCGGGGCGAGGAGTCCGATGCGGACGAGGCCTTTCTGCGGGATTACTGCGCAAAGCTTGGTGTGCCCCTGAAGGTGGTGCGGGAGGATATTCCTGCCCTGGCCGGGGCACTGGGACAATCCGTGGAGGAGTGCGGCAGAAAGCGGCGTCAGCAGGCGCTGGCGGACTATGCAGAGGAACTGTCGGCGCTGTGGAACGGTCACCCGGAGCGGCTGCCGGAGGATGCTCCCCAGGTCTGCCGGAAGAACGCGGCGGATTACGAAATTCATCCCTGCGCGGTGCTGGCGCACAATGCGGACGACCAGGCGGAAACCGTGCTGCTGCGCATTCTGCGGGGCACCGGGGTTCACGGGCTGGCGGCCATGGAATACCTGCGGGAAGACGGGCTGATCCGGCCCCTTCTGGACACGCCCCGGGCGGCGGTGGAGGAATACTGCCGGGAAAAAGGTCTGCAGCCCCGGATGGATAAAACCAATGCATCGGCAGACTATCTGCGCAACCGGGTGCGGCTGGAGGTACTGCCCCGGCTGGCGGAAATCAACCCCAACATCAAAAATTGCCTGACCCGGCTGGCGGCCAATGCGGCAGCGGACGACGCCTACCTGCAGCAGGAGGCGGAGAGCTGGCTTTCTCAGCACGAAAGAAAAGCTTCGTCGCGGGCTGCGGGCGACCGAGCCTTTGCAGATTCCAAAACTGCGGGCAATCCGGAAACGCCCACCTTGCTGGTGCGGGATCTGCGAGGAATGGCCCCTGCGATTTTTCAGCGGGTGGTCAAGCTGGAATTTGCAAAAATCGGCCTGACGGAAGACATCGGTGCGGTGCACATCAACGCCCTGGAACGGGCCATTTACACCAATGTGGGCAACAAAACCATTGAATTTCCGGCGAATTACTGCGCCTACATCAACCACGGAGAAGTGGTCTTTCGAAAGAATCATTAAGACTGCCTGCACATTTTCCGGTGCGGACCGATAAGTTTTACGAATCAATATGAGACAACACGTTTTAAGAACAAAGGATAAAATCTGGGAAGAATGCGGCAGCTATGCGGTGGAAGATCCGCAAGGCCGCAAGGGTCGCTGGCGGGAACTGTTTGCGGCCCCGGACGGGCAGAAGGGTGCATCCTCTGCTGCGGCAGAGGCCTCTTTCGACACAGCTTCGGCGCCGCTTTACGTGGAAATCGGCAGCGGCAAGGGGCAGTTCATCACCCGCATGGCCCAGGCCCATCCGGACCGGCTTTATCTTGCCTGCGAGGGCGCAGTCAACATCTGTCCCCGCATTCTGCAGAAGGCTCAGGCACTGCACCTGCCCAATCTGCGGGTCATTACCGAATACATCGTGGATCCGGCGGATTATTTCGCATCCGGCGAGCTTTCCGGGGTGTACCTGAACTTTTCCGACCCCTGGCCCAAGGACCGTCATGCCCACCGGAGGCTGACCCACGTAAAAAAACTGCTGCAGTACAAGGCCATGATGGCGCCCGGCACCACCCTGGAGTTTAAAACCGACAACGACCCGCTCTTTGATTTTTCGCTGGAGCAGGCGGCGCTGGCCGGGCTGGAGGCAGCCTTCGTTACCCGGGATCTGCACAATTCTTCGCTGGCGGCGGAAAACATCACCACCGAATACGAGGACAAATTTGCGGCCACCGGAAAAACCATAAACTATTTGAAGATCGTGTTTTAATGCGGGCAGCGGTCTATCGGTCCGCATAGGATATTTTCACCGAAAGGAGAACCTATGAGCAATCCCTACAATAAAATTCTGATCAGCAAAAAAATGCAGCAGTGCATCGCGGGCGTAAAGCGCGTCGACCGGCAGGGCTCTTTGTACTACATGGAGTGCAATGCAGACTATTACGGTTCTGTCAGCTGGCCCATCAAGGCACTGGGGCTGGTAAAGAAGGGCGGCTGCTCTGCCTTTCTTGCAAAAACCCCGGAAGGCGACTGGATTACCGGCAGAAACTATGATTTGCCCCACAAAGACGAGCAGGGCAATGTGTTCGGGGTGGATATGGTCTTAAAATGCAGCCCCGCAGGCAAGTATAAGTCTTTGGCCGGGGTGGATACGGTCTGGCTTTCGGCGCTGGGAATCAAAATGAAGCCGGGCTGTCTGGATGACGGAAAGACCAAAATCACCGGGCTGGCCCTGATGCCCTACCTGTGCATGGACGGCATGAACGAGAAGGGCTTTACGGTTTCCATCCTGGCGCTGGACGTAAAAAAGGGTGAAAAGCCCGTGGCCCAGAATGTGAAGGGCCGAAAAAAAGTAATCATTACCATGCTGGTACGCTACATGCTGGACAGCTGCGCCACCGTGGAAGAAGCCATTGCCCTGGCGAAAAATTATAACCTGATCAACACCTTCGGGTCGGATTATCATCTGTTCGTAACGGACGCAGGCGGAAATTCCGCGGCGCTGGAGTGGCGGCACAATCAGTTCCGGGCGGTATATACCAACGCGTTGACCAACTGCTACGCAGGGGACGACGATGCGGAGGACTGCATCTATCCCGACGGTCTGAAGGAAAAGTGGGTGCCTCTGGAAATCGTGCCCAAGCGGGAATACCACTTCGGCTACGGTCACGGCTACGAGCGCTGCAAAGAGCTGGTGCGCTTTCTGGATGCGCACCGCAGTCCGGTGGAGGACGGCAGTTCTCTGCTGACCCCCGAAGAAGGGCGGCAGCTTCTGGGCAGCGTGGCGCAGGATTATAACGGCATGCTGACCAGCTACACCCAGTACAGCGTGATTTACAATAATACCCGCCTGACCGCGGATTACTGGATGTTCCAGGATTACGAAACGAAGTATTCCTTTACGCTGTAGAGGAAAGAGAGTGTGAAATACTGCTCTTCAAGTATTTACTTACACGAATACGTTGATTCTTAAACGCAAAAAACCGCCGGAATCTCAAATTCCCGGCGGTTTTTTATTCTCAGCTGTGTTCTATTCTACCTTCTCCCAGGCTGCGTAAAGGGTAATGTCATTACAGACCAGCAAGGCGCCTTCGTAAATTGGCATTTCGTTCTTATCCTTCCAGCAGACAAAGCGGTAACCGGCTTTTTCAGGGACAGGCAGTTTGGGCAGCGCTTCTCCCTCTTTAACGGTAATGGGGGCGGATAGGGAGCCGCCCTTGGAATCGAAGGTTACCGTAAATGCAATTTTTTTCCACTTTGCGTAAAGGGTAATGTCATTGCAGGTCAGCAGGGCGCCTTCGTAGATGGGGGTTCCGTTCTTATCCTCCCAGCAGACAAACTGGCAATTTTTCTTTTCGGGAATGGGCAGCTTGGGCAGCTGGTCATCTTTGTTTACGTTAATGGATTTTACCGCGGTGCCGCCCCGGGAATCGAAGCTTACGGTAAAGCTGGATTTTTCCCATACGGCGTAAAGCGTAATATCTTCGCAGACAAGCAGAGCGCCTTCGTAGATGGGCATTCCGTTTTTATCTTCCCAGCAGACGAAGCGGTAGCCGGTCTTGACGGGGGTAGGAAGCTTGGGCAGCTGTTCTCCCTCTCTTACGGTAATGGAAGCGGATTTGGAGCCGCCGTTGGAATCGAAGGTCACCGTAAATGCAATTTTTCTCCACTTGGCGTAAAGCGTAATATCCT
>JAZUKP010000068.1:0-6495 GCA_045643345.1 Anaerovoracaceae bacterium
GTGACGGACCTGGTGGCCGGCCTGGTCAACGAGAAGGAAGACCTCGCCAGCGGCATCAGGTTCGCCCAGGATCTGATCGACGGATCCATGTCCATTCTGATCATGACAGGCCCCGATGAAATCATTGCCTGCCGGGATAAATACGGACGTCTGCCGGTGCATATCGGCAAGAACGAGGAGGGCTGCTGTGTTTCCTTCGAATCCTTTGCCTACTCGAAACTGGGCTATTCAGACTATTACGAACTGGGCCCGGGAGAGATTGTCAGCGTCACCAAGGACGGCTGCAGAACCCTTTCTCCTGCAGGAGATAAGATGAAAATCTGCGCCTTCCTCTGGACTTACTACGGTTACCCCAACTCCAACTACGAAGGGGTGAACGTGGAGCTGATGCGCTACAAAAACGGGGAAATTATGGCCGAAAACGATGCGGCAAACGGCGGAATTCCCGACGTGGACTGTGTGGCGGGTGTGCCGGATTCCGGCGTAGCTCATGCCATCGGTTATGCCAACGCCAGCGGCAAGCTTTTTGCCCGGCCTTTCATTAAATACACGCCCACCTGGCCCCGCTCCTTTACACCGGACAATCAGAAGGTAAGAAATCAGATTGCCAAGATGAAGCAGATTCCCATTCCGGAGCTGATTGAGGGAAAAAAGCTGCTGCTGGTGGACGACTCCATCGTGCGGGGCACCCAGCTGCGGGAAACCGTGGATTTTCTGTACGAAAACGGGGCGAAGGAAGTGCACATGCGCACCGCCTGCCCGCCCATAATGTATGCCTGCAAATACCTGAACTTCTCCCGGAACAATTCGGAGATGGATCTTCTGGCCAGAAGAACGGTTCAGGAACTGGAAGGAGACGAAGGACAGAAGCATCTGGCGGAATACGCAGACCCCTCTACGGAAAGAGGAAAGTGCATGCTTTCTTCCATCTGCGAAAAGATGGGCTTCGATTCGCTGGGATACCAGACCATCGACGGCCTTCTGGAGGCCATAGGCATCGACAAGGATAAAATCTGTACTTATTGCTGGACAGGAGAAGAATAAATGAAAAACAATTCTCATTCGGAAGCTTACGCGGCGGCAGGCGTGAATATCGAAGCCGGTTATGAAGGCGTAAAGCTGATGAAAAAACACGTGGAACGCACTAACATTCCCGGCGTGGTTTCCGGCATCGGCGGCTTCGGCGGTCTTTTCCAGCCGGATCTGACCGGAATGAAGGAACCCATTTTTGTTTCCGGAACTGACGGCGTGGGCACCAAACAGCGTATTGCTCAGCTTCTGGATAAGCACGATACGGTAGGCATCGACTGCGTGGCCATGTGCGTCAACGACATTATCTGCTGCGGCGCAAAACCGCTGTTCTTCCTGGATTATATCGCCATCGGAAGGAACGAGGCCGAAAAGGTTGCCACACTGGTTTCCGGCGTGGCGGAGGGCTGCGTACAGGCAGGCTGCGCCTTGATCGGCGGCGAAACCGCAGAGCATCCCGGCGTGATGGCGGCGGATGACTACGACCTGGCAGGCTTTTCCGTGGGCGTGGTGGACAAGGCAAAACTGATCGACCACGACCGGATGCAGGAGGGCGACGTGATCATCGCCCTGGCCTCCAGCGGCATTCATTCCAACGGATATTCTCTGGTGAGAAAAGTCTTTGACATTGAAAATGCAGACCTGAACGCCCCGGTGGCGGAGCTGGACGGAAAGTCTCTGGGCGAGGTGCTTCTGACCCCCACGAGAATCTATGTAAAGCCCGTTCTGGCGGCTTTGGAAGCTGCGGACATCAAGGGCATCAGCCACATTACCGGCGGCGGCTTCTACGAAAATATTCCCCGCTGCATTCCCGACGGCTTCTGCGCACAGATCGAAAAGGCGGCGGTAAAAGTTCCCGCCATCTTCCGTCTGGTGCAGAGCAAAGGCAATATCTCCGAGCGGGATATGTTCAACACCTTTAATATGGGCGTGGGCATGGCCCTGGTGGTTTCCGCGGAAACCGCTGACAAGGCACTGGCAGTGCTGAAAGCCCGGGGCGAGGACGCTTACGTTATCGGAAAAATCGTAAAAGGCGAGGAAAAGGTGGAATTATGCTAGAAAAAGCCCGGGTCGCCGTGCTGGTATCCGGCGGAGGAACCAATCTCCAGGCCATTCTGGATGCGCAGAAAAGCGGGATCATTACCAGCGGCGAAGTGGTGCTGGTGGTATCCAATCACGAAGATGCCTATGCCCTGACAAGAGCGCAGAAAGAGGGCATCGATACTGCGGTGGTGCTTCGGAAAAACTACGAAGACAAGCTGCGCTACAATATGGCCATTGCGGAGGTTATAGAATCTCACCAAATCGATCTGATTGTGCTGGCCGGTTTTATGAGCATCCTGACCAAGGAGTTCACAGACCGCTTCCCAAAGCGGATTATCAACGTGCATCCGGCGCTGATCCCCTCCTTCTGCGGTGAGGGCTTCTACGGACTGAAGGTTCACGAAGCGGCTCTTGCTTACGGAGTAAAGGTCAGCGGGGCAACGGTGCATTTTGCCAACGAGGTGCCCGACGGCGGGCAGATCATTGCGCAGAAAGCAGTGGAGGTTCTGGAGGGGGATACCCCGGAAACTCTGCAGCGCAGAATTATGGAGCAGGCGGAATGGATCATTCTGCCCCAGTCCGTAGAAAAAATCAGTAAACAAATAGTGGAAAGCAGGAGGTAACAATGCTGGATTTTCTCGATTTTTTAAAAAATAACACCTACCCGGGCCGCGGCATTCTGGTAGGAAAGGACACTGTTTATTATTTTATCATGGGCAGATCCGAAAACAGCCGCAACAGAATTTTTACGCTTACCGAAGACGGTATCCGCACAGAGGCTTTTGATCCTTCCAAGATGCAGGATCCCAGCCTGATTATCTATCATCCGGTAAGAAGCATGGGCGAAAAGCTCATCGTTACCAACGGCAACCAGACCGATACCGTAAAGGAATTCGGCGATTTCCGCAAGGCCCTGATGACCCGGGAATACGAACCGGATGAACCCAACTTTACCCCGAGAATTTCCGCCATTCTGAACGGAGACGGCAGCTTTGAACTTTCCATTTTAAAGCACAAGGACGGCAAGTGCCTCCGCGAGTTCTTCTGCTACGAAGACTGCCCGGAAGGCAAGGGCTATTTTATCAGCACTTATCAGGGCGACGGCAGCCCGCTGCCTTCTTTCGCCGGTGAACCGCTGGAAGTTACGCTTCCTTCCCCGGAAGAAGTGTGGGCCGCGCTGAACAAGGATAATAAAGTTTCCCTCTATACCAACGTTAAGGGAGAAGTAAAACTGTTTAACAAGAACTTAGGAGAATAATCGAAATGAATGAATTAGAATTAAAATACGGATGCAACCCCAACCAGAAGCCGGCAAAGATTTATATGAAAGACGGCAGCGAGCTTCCCGTAAAGGTACTCAACGGAAAGCCGGGATTTATCAATTTCCTGGATGCCTTCAACTCCTGGCAGCTGGTAAAGGAACTGAAGGAGGCCACCGGTCTGGCTTCCGCCGCCAGCTTTAAGCACGTATCCCCGGCAGGTGCTGCGGTAGGCAAGCCTCTGACAGACATCGACCGTAAAATCTACTTCGTCGATCAGCCCGGCGAGCTTTCTCCCATTGCCTGCGCTTACATTCGTGCCCGCGGTGCGGACAGACTCAGCTCCTACGGCGACTGGGCAGCTCTTTCCGAGGTCTGCGATGCAGATACCGCAACTTATCTGAAATATGAGGTTTCCGACGGCGTAATCGCTCCGGGATATACCGACGAAGCCCTGGCCATTCTCAAAACCAAGAAGAGCGGAAACTATAACGTGGTGGAAATCGACCCGAATTACGAGCCGGCACCCCAGGAAATGAAGGACGTTTTCGGCATCACCTTTGAGCAGGGTCACAATAACTTTAAGATCAACAAGGAGCTCTTCTCCAATATCGTAACCGCAAACAAGGAAATCTCCGAAGATGCCATGATCGACCTGATCATCTCTCTGATTACCTTAAAATATACCCAGTCCAACTCCGTATGCTACGTAAAGGACGGTATGGCCATCGGCGTAGGCGCGGGACAGCAGAGCAGAATTCACTGCACCAGACTGGCAGGCAACAAGGCGGACAACTGGTATATGCGCCAGAATCCCAAGGTACTGGGACTGCAGTTCGTGGACGGCATCCGCAGACCGGACAGAGACAACGCCATCGACGTTTACACTTCCGAGGAATATGAGGACGTATTAAGAGAAGGCGAATGGCAGAAGATTTTCAAGGTTAAGCCGGAAGTGCTGACCGCGGAAGAAAAGAAGGCCTGGGTTGCCACCCAGAGCGGTGTAACCGTAGGCAGCGACGCATTCTTCCCCTTCGGCGACAACGTGGAAAGAGCCAGAAAATCCGGTGCGGAGTACATTGCGGAGCCGGGCGGATCCATCCGTGATGACAACGTGATTGAAACAGCAGACAAGTACAATATCGTAATGGCATTTACAGGAATGAGACTGTTCCACCACTAGGAGATCGTATGAAATTATTAGTTGTAGGCAGCGGCGGCAGAGAGCACACCATCATCAAAAAACTGAAAGAGAATAAAACTGTGGAAAAGATCTACGCGCTTCCCGGCAACGGCGGCATGGCTGCCGATGCGGAGTGCGTGAATATCGGCGCAAAGGACATTGAAGGCATTGTAAAGTTTGCCGCAGAAAACCAGGTGGACTATGCGGTGGTTGCTCCGGATGACCCCCTGGCCCTGGGCTGTGTGGATGCCCTGGAAGCCGCCGGAATTCCGGCCTTCGGTCCCAGAGCAAATGCTGCCGTAATCGAGAGCAGCAAGGTATTTTCCAAGGAACTGATGAAGAAGTACGGCATTCCCACCGCTTCTTACAATGTATTTTCCAATCCGGAAGATGCCCTGGAATTTGTAAAGGACGCACCCCTTCCCACCGTGGTGAAGGCAGACGGCCTGGCCCTGGGGAAGGGCGTGATCATTGCCCAGACCCACGAAGAAGCTGCGGACGCAGTAAAGGAAATCATGCTGGATAAGAAATTCGGCGCCAGCGGCA
The DNA here is from genome assembly GCA_045643345.1 of Anaerovoracaceae bacterium. Lineage (GTDB taxonomy): Bacteria > Bacillota > Clostridia > Peptostreptococcales > Anaerovoracaceae > RUG13409. The sequence goes on from JAZUKP010000068.1 coordinate 5,062, forward strand.
ATTCCATCGTGGTGGAAGAGTTCCTGGAAGGGCCGGAGGTTTCCGTGCTGTCCTTTACCGACGGCAAAACCGTGGTTCCCATGGTATCTTCCATGGATCATAAGAGAGCAGGGGACGGCGACACCGGTCTGAACACCGGCGGCATGGGCACTGTGGCCCCCAACCCCTACTATACCGACGCCGTGGCAGCGGAGTGCATGGAAAAGATTTTCCTGCCCACCATTGCAGCCATGAACGCGGAAGGCAGAACCTTTCAGGGCTGCCTCTACTTCGGCCTGATGATTACCAAGGACGGCCCGAAGGTTATTGAATACAACTGCCGCTTCGGCGACCCGGAAACCCAGGTGGTGCTTCCGCTGCTGGAAAGCGATCTTTTGACCGTGATGCAGGCTACCACCAACGGCACCCTGGCAGACACCCCGGTGAAATTCGGCAAAGGTCACGCCTGCTGCGTCATCGTTGCCTCCGAGGGTTATCCGGTCAGCTACAAGAAGGGCTTTGAAATGACCCTTCCCGCAGATACCGCAGACAGCTGCGTTTACGTTGCCGGTGCGGAATTAAAGGACGGAAAGCTTTATACAAACGGCGGCCGTGTGGTGGGCTGCACCGCAGTGGCGGACAGTCTTTCCGAGGCCGTAAAGAAAGCTTACGAAGTTGCAGAACAGGTAAAATTTGAAAATGCATATATGCGCCGGGACATCGGCAGAAGAGCGCTGAAGGCATACGAGGAATAAGATGGTTTACAGAGTATTTGTAGAAAAGAAAAAGGAACTGGCCAACGAAGCGGCTTCGCTGCTTTCCGACGCCAGAAAGCTTCTGGGCATGGAAGAACTGGAAGATCTGCGTCTTCTGAACCGCTACGATGTGGAAAATATCGACGAAGAACTTTTCGAATATGCGAAAAAGTACGTTTTCTCGGAACCGCAGCTGGACGTCTGCAGTGCGGACCCGGATTTGGGCGATGCCTGCGTCTTTGCCGTGGAATATCTGCCCGGTCAGTTCGACCAGAGAGCGGACTCCGCAGCCCAGTGCATTCAAATCATCTCCAAGGGCGAACGCCCGCTGGTGCGTTCCGCCAAGGTTTACGCCCTGTACGGCAAGCTGACGGAGGTGCACATTGCCGCCTTTAAAAAATACGTCATCAACCCGGTGGAAGCCCGGGAGGCCAGTCCGGAAAAGCCGGAAAGCCTGGTGATGCAGTATCAGATTCCGGAAAAAGTGGCGATTCTGGACGGTTTCCGTCGAATGGACGGGGAGGCGGTAGATAAGTTTATCGAAGCCTACGGTCTGGCTATGGACGCAGACGACCTGAAGTTCTGCCAGAAATACTTTGCTTCCGAAGACCGGGATCCCAGCATTACCGAAATCAAAATGATCGACACCTATTGGTCCGATCACTGCCGGCATACCACCTTCGGCACCATCATCGACTAC
>JAZUKP010000069.1:0-11222 GCA_045643345.1 Anaerovoracaceae bacterium
TACAGGCGGATGAATGCGAAAGAGAAACTTGAAAAATCTTTGTCGGAATGGGGCGATGCAATTGTCTGGGGAGAGCTTCACAAGAGCGCTCAATACCCTGTTGACTGGGATTAGCCACCAACGCATTTTGTCCTATATCTCGTTTTTTATCGTAAAAAATGAAATTAATTATAATGCTTCTTTTAATTTTTCCAAAGGCGTTAAACCTACAAATTTCGTACTAACTTCCCCGTTTTTAAATACCAACAGCGTAGGAATCAGTTCTACTCCGTATCGAAGAGCAAGTTCCTGCTGTTCGTCTACATTAATTTTGCCTACTTTTGCAGAAAGACCTTTTTCCTCTGCCAGTTGTTCCAAAATCGGCATCTGCATCTGACAAGGTCCGCACCATACTGCCCAGAAATCTACCAGTACAGGAACCTGTGAGTTAAGAACTTCTATTTCAAAATTTTCTTTCGTAAAAGTATATTCCATCTTATTTCTCCTTGTAATATAACATGCAGTGACAATAACCTTCAAATTCGGGGTCTGCAATCTGTTCACGGAATTCTTTGCACATACACATGGTGTCTTCTGTCTGCTGTAATCTACAGGGACAATGTCCTTGTTTTTTTGCAATTCCGGCACGAATTTTCTTTACAATTTCTGTGTTTTCATTAAAGAATATTTTCAAAAACTTTTCCTCCCAAAATACTGATAATAACAGCTTTCAATATTTCCGTTATACAGTTTTCTACGTTTGTCCGCAGCTTTTCCCATCTTCTTTTCAAAGCTTTTGTCGGGAGTAATAATATTGATTTCCCAGAAGGGATGCATTTGGCGGAAATATTTCAGGCTTTCATATACAGCCTGGATTGCTTCGGCTTCCCCAATGCGCTGGCCGTAAGGAGGGTTACTGACGAGGCAGCCTGCGGCATCCTCTATCCGCACTCTTGCAATATCACGCACAGAAAAAACAATACATTCGTCTACTCCGGCTTCTGCCGCATTTTCTCTGGCATAATCCAGAGTTCGCTGGTCGATATCCGAAGCATAGATTTTTACATCCGTATCATATTTTATGGCAGCAAAGGCTGCCTTTTTTTCTTCCTTCCACAGATTTTCAGGAATAAACGGCCAGTGCATCGCATCGAATTCACGATTTAAGCCCGGTGCAATATTTTTTGCCAGCATAGCAGCTTCGATGGCTATGGTGCCGGAACCGCACATGGGGTCCAGCAAAATACCGGATTTGCTGAAATAAGAGAGCTGCACCAGGGCGGAAGCCATGGTTTCTTTAATTGGTGCCGCCACATCCTTCACCCTGTAACCTCGTTTATGCAGGGCTTCGCCAGAGCTGTCCAGCATCAGTGTGCATTCATCGTTCTGAAACATAAAGCGAACCGTATAGCGGCTGCCGCTTTTTTCGAACCACTGCCTGCGGTAGACTTCCGACAATCTGCTGATTAGTGCCTTTTCAATAATGGACTGACAGGCGGGAACGCTATGCAGCGTGCTTCTTGCGGAGGTGCCGATTACCGTAAAGGCTCCGTCTTCGGGGATATATTCTTCCCATGGAATCTTTTTGGCCTCCTGAAACAGTTCTTCAAAGCTGACTGCTTTAAATTCGGAAAGTTTGATATATACCCGATCTGCGGTTCTGAGCCACAAATTCGCCCGAACCAGGTCTCTTTCCTGCCCCGCAAAGGTAATTCTTCCGTTTCTGGAATCCGTAACTTTATAGCCGAGATTTTGTATTTCTTTTTTTAAAACTGCCTCCACCCCGAAGGTGGAGCTTGCAATCAGTTCATATTCCATAGTATCAGTTTGCGGAATGCATAAGCAGAAGAACTTATGCGCCCAGCATTGCCTCGATTTCCCGAATCAGTTCTGAACAAATCTCATTTTCCGGAACTTTTCGTATCATTTCACCTTTACGAATAATCATACCCACGCCATTGCCGCAGGCAACGCCTACATCTGCATTTTTTGCCTCTCCGGGACCGTTGACAGGACATCCCATCACCGCCACCTGCAAAAATTTTCCCTGACGGGAAAGCCGTTGTGAAATCGGTTCCAGCTTCCGCTTTACTTCTTCTGCAATTCTCGGAAGGTCTACTTGCGTTCTTCCGCAGGTCGGACAAGAAACAAATTCGATTCCTTCTCTGCGCAGGCCGACATCCGATAAAATTTTCTTTGCCAGAAGCACTTCCTGCACCGGATCTCCGGTCAAGGAAACCCGCATGGTATCTCCGATTCCCGCCAAAAGCAGAGAACCGATGCCGATGGCGGATTTGATCCGGGCGTCTTCTCCGATGCCGGCTTCGGTAATGCCTACGTGTAAAGGAACGTCGGATTGCGCAGCAAGAAGCTTATACGCGTCATAATTCATCCTTACATCTGAAGATTTTAAAGATACTACCAGATCTTGAAATCCGAATCCTTCTGCATACTGGATAGCATCTAAAGCGGATTCGCAGAGTGCTTCTGCGGTAACGCCGCCGTATTTTTCCAGAAGACGTTTTTCCACACTGCCGGAATTTACGCCGATGCGGATGGGTATGCCGCAGGCTTTGGCTTTTTCCAGTACCAGGCGAACATGCTCGTCAGAACCGATATTGCCCGGATTGATGCGCACTTTATCTGCGCCGCCGTCCATCACCATCAGAGCCAGCTTGTATGAAAAATGAATATCAGCGACCAGGGGCAGCATGCAGGACTTTTTGATTTCCGCAAAAGCCCGGGCTGCCTCTTCGTCCGGAATTGCCAGCCGAACGATCTGACAGCCTGCTTCCTGCAGCGCGTCGATTTGCTTTAATGTGGCGAAAATGTCCCGGGTATCCGTGTTGGTCATGGACTGTATGGAGACCGGTGCACCTCCGCCGATACGAATACTGCCCACTTTAACTTGTCTTGTCATATTACTACCTTTTCTATATTCTATCTCAGTAATGCGGAAGTATCTTTTATCACCAGCAAAGCCATTAAAATCAGAAGAAATACCATTCCCACACCGTTGATGATATTTTCTGCTTTTTGAGAAAGTTTTCCTCCGCAGATCCACTTAATAAACATGATAAATATTCGGCCGCCGTCCAGACCCGGAATGGGCAGCATGTTCATTATTGACAGATTTACAGAAAGCAGACCAATCAGATAAAATACATTAATTAGTCCATAGGAAGCTGTATCCGCAACAACCGCAACAATGCCCACAATGCCGCTCACGTCTTCTACAGAACTGGAACCGTTAAATAACCCTCCTAAAAAGCGGAAAATTTCCACGAACATATCCCGGCATTCCAAAAGCGATACTTCCAGTACCCTGCCAAAGCCTACTTTGCCGTCCGCCACCACGGTATAGACCGCTACAAAGATCAAGAAGCCCACGATCAAATTTACCGCGGAGCCGGCCAGAAGAACCAGCAGACGTTTCCAGCCCGGTGCGTTTACAAAGGCTTTCGGATCGTCGGAGGGAATCAGATTTCCCTCATCGTCCACTCCGTCCTCACCCTCCAGTGCGCAGTAACCGCCGATGGGAAGAAGACGAAAAGAATACTTGGTACCGTTTTTTTCGTTTTGTGTAAGAAGCGGGCCCATACCCACGGAAAACTCCACCACATTGATACCCAGCAGCTTTGCTACGGCAAAATGTCCCGCTTCGTGAAATGTAATCAGCAGAAGAAATCCGACGATTCCCACTACAATTCCGATTGTTTGTGTAAAATTCATTTTATAATCCCCTTATATAATCTCTGACAATACCCCTGACGTCAGATTCTAACGCGAAAATATCTTCCATGCGGCTCAGCTGAAACGGCTGGTGTTTTTCCAGCGCAAATTCCACTGCATCCGCGATTTGTACAAAAGTAATTTTGTCCTGCAGAAAAGCCGACACCGCTTCTTCGTTGGCTGCGTTCAGTACGGCTGTATAGGATCCTCCCGCAGCAATGGCCTGATAAGCAAGTCCCAGGCAGCGGAACACCTGCGGATCCGGTTTTTCAAAATGCATACTGCCTAAAGCAAATAAATCCAGGCTCTCCCCTACGTTTTCCAGACGTCTTGGATAAGAAAGCGCATAAGCAATGGGAATGCGCATATCCGCTCTGCCGATTTGTGCAATAATGGATCCGTCGCAGAATTCGATGGCACTATGCACCGCACTTTCCGGATGCACCACAACTTCGATATTTTCGGGCGGTACGTCGAACAGGCGGCAGGCTTCGATGATTTCCAGTCCCTTATTCATCATGGACGCGGAATCGATGGTAATTTTTGCTCCCATGCTCCAGTTGGGATGCTTTAAAGCCTGGGCTTTGGTTACATTTTTCAGCTGTTCGCTGCTGTATCCCCGGAAAGGTCCGCCGGAAGCAGTCAGTATGATCTTGTTGACCCGGTTTCCCGCTGCGCCCTGAAGTGCCTGGAATATGGCGGAATGCTCCGAATCTACCGGAAGAAAGACAGTACTATGCTTCTTCACGGCGTTCATGATCAGATCGCCCCCGGCCACCAAGGTTTCTTTGTTGGCAAACGCAATATCTTTTCCTGCACAGATGGCTTCGTATGTAGGAGCGATTCCCATCATGCCGAGCAGCGAATTGACCACCATCTCATTTTCGGAAAGAGCGGCCGCCTGACACAAGCCTTTCATTCCCCAGGAAAACTCTATGCCGGGAAATTCTTTTGCCAGACGATCTGCATCCTCCTGCTCTGCAGTTACGGCAAAACTTGGATGAAATTTTGTTAATTGTTTTCTGAATAAATCAATATTGTGACCGCAGGACAGGGTCACAATAGAAAAATCTTCCGGATGGGTACGGACAATATCCAGTGTTTGAGTTCCGATGGAACCGGTAGAACCTAAAACCGCTAATTTCTTCATGGTCTTAAAATCACCAAAATATAGTAATAAATAAAGGGAGCGGTAAGAAGCACGCTGTCGAAACGGTCCAGAATACCGCCATGGCCCGGAATCAGATTTCCGTAGTCTTTAATCCCCATTTTTCTCTTGAACAGCGAAGCAATCAAGTCGCCGCACTGGGAGAAAGCGCCGCCGAAAATACCGATGATAATGCAATGAACCAGAATATTCGGATAAACAAAAGAGCCGAACAGACCGCTGCAAAGTGCGGCACCGGCAAGACCTCCGATGGCTCCTTCCACGGATTTTTTGGGGCTGACCTCAGGGCAGAGCTTGTGCTTGCCGAAGCTGCAACCGATAAAATACGCAAAAATATCGGAACAAAGCGCCGCAATAAATACCAGCCAGACCAGTTTATCGTAGCCCTTGATTCTGGTAATCAGGTTGATGTGACAGAAAAAGAAACCGATGTACAGGTCTCCCAGACTGGTAACCAGACCGTCCCAGATGGGCTGTCCTTTGCGGAACAGTATCAAAAGCAGCGATGCCACCACGGTTCCGAACACCCACAAGCAGAGCAGATGGGCATATACCTTCTGTTCGTTGCCCTGAATGAACTCGCCCCAAATAATGATGGCGTAAAGACAGGCCAGCGAGCAGTAGCCGATAAAACGGCTGGCATGAATATCGATATTCTCGAAACCTTTGTAAAATTCGTGCATAGCAATGCCCGAAAACAAAAACGTAATTACAAGAAGCGGTACACCGCCCAGATATAAGAAAACCAGCAGCGGCAGCATTACTAATGCAGATAAAATTCTTGTTTTCATTTGCTGCTCAAGCCTCCGTATCTTCTGTCTCTTTTTCCGAATTGAAGGATGCATTTATCCAGTTCTTCCGGGGTAAAATCCGGCCAGTAAACATCGCTCACAATAAACTCGGAATAAGCGGACTGCCAGGTTAAAAAATTGGAAATTCTGAACTCTCCGCCGGTGCGGATAATCATATCCGGGTCCGGCATTCCCGCCGTATAAAGCAGTGCGGAAAAGCTTTCTTCCGTAACAGGCGCTCCCAGCTCCACTGCCTTGTTAACCGCTCTGACAATTTCGGCCCGTCCGCCGTAGTTTATGGCGATATTGAACCGGAGTCCTTCGTTGTCTTTTGTCGTCTCTACGGCCCGATTTGCGGCCTTGCGGGCCTCTTCGGGCAGCGAGGACAGATCTCCCAGAAGATGAATGCGCACCTTGTTTCTGTGCAGCTCCGCCAGCTCGGATTCCACGTATTTTACCAGCAGTTTAAAGATGCCGGAAACCTCCTCTGCGGGACGCTTCCAGTTCTCCGTAGAAAATGCGTACACCGTCAGGTATTCTATGCCCAGATCCGAACAGTGACGCACAATCTCCCGCAGGGACTTCATGCCTTCGTTGTGCCCCTGCACCCGCATCAGTCCCCGCGCCTTTGCCCAGCGGCCGTTGCCGTCCATAATAATGGCAACATGCCGGGGCAGAACATTGATTTCAGATAAAATATCCAAAACTAAAGCTCCATGAGTTCCTTTGTTTTTCCGGCGATAATATCATCGATATCCTTGATGCACTTATCGGTAAGTTTCTGAATTTCATCCAGTGCCTTCTTGGAATCGTCTTCGGTGATTTCTCCGGCTTTTTCTTCCTTTTTGATGGTTTCGTTAACGTCTCTTCTCAGATTTCTGACGGCAACCTTGGATTCTTCGCCCATTTTCTTGATCTGCTTGGTCAGATCTACACGGCGCTCTTCTGTGAGCGGCGGAATCACGAGGCGGATGTTCTTTCCGTCGTTGCTGGGGTTGATTCCGATATTGGAAGCCATAATGGCCTTGGAAACTGTGTTAACCGAAGACGGGTCAAAAGGAATCACGAGCAGTGTTCTCGGGTCCGGAACCTGAATATTGCACATCTGCTTTAAGGGTGTGGGAGTTCCGTAGTATTCCACGGTAATCTGATCGAGCAGCGCCGGATTTGCTCTGCCTGCTCTTACAGTATTTAACTGCTCCTTAAGAACAGACTTTGTTTTTTCCATTTTTTCCTGGTATTGTTCTTTTGTAGTAGCCATCGTTTTTTCTCCTAATAAATAATTGTACCGATTTCTTCGCCTCTGCAAGCCCGGGCAATACCGTCGGGCTCGGAAAGACCGAAGACATGAATTATAATATTATTATCCCTGCAAAGGCTGGCTGCGGTAGAATCCATTACCTTCAGCTCTTTCTGCAGCACCTCGGAATGAGTCAGCCGGGAATACTTCTTTGCCTTCGGATTTGTTACCGGGTCTGAATCGTAAACCGCATCCACGTTCTTTGCCAGAAGAATTACATCCGCCTGCATTTCCGCTGCCTTTAAGGCCGCCGCGGTGTCTGTGGTAAAGTACGGGCAGCCGGTTCCGCCGCCGAAAATTACCACAATGCCTCTGTCCAGCAGAGAATCCGCTCTTTTGCGGGAATAGGATTCCGCAATGGTATCCATCTGTACCGCGGTAAGCACCCGGGATTCAATCTTTTCTGCCTCGAAGGCTTCCTGCAGACCCAGTGCGTTAATGCAGGTGGCCAGCATACCCATGTAATCTGCGGTGGCCTGGTTCATTTCCGGAGACGTTCTTCCCCGCCAGAAATTTCCGCCGCCGACCACAATGCCGACCTGCACACCCATTTCCACCAGCTTTTTTACCTCTAATGCAACTTTTTTTGTCATGGCGGGGTCTATGCCGTGCCCGGCCGCGCCGGCCAGCGCTTCCCCGCTGATTTTCAGTAATACTCTTTTATATTTGGATTCCATACGAACCTCCATTCGCTTCCTAATGATTTTATCATAAACTTGGAGTATAATAAACAAGAACTAATCTTGTTGGAGGATACTATGCAGGAAATTTATGACGTAATTATTCTCGGCTCCGGACCGGCGGGCCTTTCCGCCGCCATTTACGCGGGCCGCGCCAAGCTGAATACCCTTCTGATCGAAAAGGAGACCGTGGGCGGACAGATTACCACCACCGCAGAAGTGGAAAACTATCCCGGCTGCCTGGAGGAAGAATCCGGCGTTACATTAGCTGCCCGCATGTCGGAGCAGGCAGACAAATTCGGTGTTCACCGGGTCTACGATACCGTACTGACCGCGGATTTGCATAAAGAAATCAAGGAGATTTCGTGTTTTGGAGACGATTATTTCGGAAAAACCGTAATCATCTGCACCGGCTCCGAGAAAAATCATTTGAACGTGCCCGGCGAAGAAGAGCTTACCGGCGCGGGCGTTTCGTACTGTGCCACCTGCGACGCCGCATTCTTCGAGGACCTGCCGGTTTATGTAGTGGGCGGCGGCGATGCGGCGGTAGAAGAAGCCATGTATCTGGGCAAGTTTGCCCGGGAGGTTACCATTATTCAGAATATGCCTCAGCTTACCTGCGCCCCTTCCATTCGGGAAAAAGCCTTTGCGGACCCCAAGCTGAAAACTTACTATTACAACAGTGTGGTAAAGGAAATCCGGGGCAAAGACCAAATTGAAAGCATCGTAATTCGTAATCTTCAGACCGGCGAAGAAAGCGAGCTGAAGCCGGAAGACGACAGTCCCTTCGGCCTGTTTATCTTTGTGGGACTGCACCCCAACACCGAACTGTTCGAAGACCAGCTGCAGCTGGAGCGGGGCTACATCCGCACCGACGAAGAAATGCGCACCGAAATTCCCGGCGTATTTGCAGCCGGAGATGTACGGGTAAAGAGCCTGCGCCAGGTGGTGACAGCCGTGTCCGACGGTGCCATTGCCGCAGTAAATGCGCAAAAATACGTAGAAAGTCTCTAGTGTATTCGGAAAAAGAAAAAACCGGCTCCTAAGAGCCGGTTTTATGATGCTTCTATTTACTGAGCCATCTGCTTTGCAACTTCTTCTGCAAAGTTTTCCTGCTTCTTTTCAATGCCTTCGCCTACTTCGTAGCGAACCATTTCCACAACCTGGATGTCCTTGCCGATCTGCTTAGCTACGGAATCCACATATTCCTTAACGGACATGTTGGAATCCTTAACGAATGCCTGGCATACAAGGCAGGTTTCCTTGAGCTGCTTGTTCAGACGTCCGGTAATCATCTTTTCGATGATTGCCTTGGGCTTATCCGGAGCTTCGTTGGCTGCCTGGGCAATCAGAACTTCCTTTTCGTGTGCGATGTATTCCGGATCTACGGAGCTTTCGTCTACGAACTGGGGGTTCATGGATGCAACCTGCATTGCAACGTCCTTGCCGCAAACGGTAACTTCTTCTGCAGAAGCTTCTGTCTTGAGACCAACGATAACGCCGATCTTTCCGCCCATGTGAAGGTATCCGATATACTTGACGCCCGGAGTGGTGCACTTTGCAACTCTGCGAACGCTCATGTTCTCTCCGATCTTAGCAATCTTTGCGGTGAGTACTTCCTGAACAGATCCTTCACCCTTGAAATCCTGCTTTAAGAGGCACTTTTCGCAGGCTACGTCGTCGGAAAGAGAAAGTTCTGCAAGATCTTCTACGAATTCGATGAATTCCGGGTTCTTTGCTGCGAAGTCTGTTTCGATGTTAACTTCAACGGCGGCTGCCTTTGTGGAGTCTGCGTTGAATGCCAGTCTAACCAGACCTTCTGCTGCAACTCTTCCGGCCTTCTTAGCTGCCTTGGAGAGTCCTTTTTCTCTGAGGTAGTCGATTGCCTTCTGCATATCGCCGTCGCATTCTACGAGAGCCTTTTTGCAGTCCATCATGCCTGCGCCTGTGGTTTCGCGCAGATCTTTAACCATTGCTGCTGTTACTGCTGCCATAGTATATCTCCTTAATTATTCTTCTACTGTTTCTTCCACTGCTTCTTCTGCGGGTTCTTCTGCCGGAGCCATGGATTCACCCTGCTTGCCTTCGATAACGGCGTCTGCCAGCTTTCCGATGATGAGCTTGACCGCTCTGATGGCGTCATCGTTTGCCGGAATTACATAATCGCAATCGTCCGGATCGCAGTTGGTATCGCACATACCTACTACCGGAATTCCCAGAACGTGAGCTTCCTTAACCGCAATCTTTTCCTTCTTCGGGTCTACGATTACGATTGCGCCGGGCATACCGTGCATGGTCTTGATTCCGCCCAGATACTTTTCCAGCTTGTCTGCTTCCTGGGTAAGCTTGCCGACTTCCTTCTTGGAAAGCTTTGCAAAGGTTCCGTCTGCTGCCATTTCGTTGATTTCTGCCAGTCTCTTGATTCTGGAAGAAATGGTCTTATAGTTTGTGAGCATTCCGCCCAGCCATCTTTCGTTTACGAAATACTGTCCGCAGCGATTTGCTTCGTCCTTTACAGCCTGCTGTGCCTGCTTCTTTGTTCCTACAAAGAGAACCGGCTTGTCTTCTGCTGCAACGCTCTTGACGAAATCGTATGCTTCGTCAACTTTGTAAACTGTTTTGGAAAGGTCGATGATGTAGATTCCGTTTCTTTCTGCAAAGATATACGGAGCCATCTTCGGATTCCATCTTCTTGTCTGGTGACCGAAATGAACACCTGCTTCAAGAAGCTGTTTCATAGAAATTACTGCCATTTGAAATACCTCCTAAGGTTAACGCTTCCAATGCGGGTTTGGCATAACACAAAACCGTTTCCGGCACCTTGTGCATCCCGCAGTGTGCAATATAAAATCCGCTGCTTAGAAAAGCAACGGATATATTTTAGAAGATAACAATTTGAAATGCAAGAAAAAAATACGGAAAATACTTAAAAAATCAATCTTTTTATGATGTATGCCCCGATTTCCAGCCCCGCAATGGCCGGCATATAAGAAATCGTGGGGATGGGTCTGGTGTTTTCCGAAACCGGCGCTTCCTTGGAATAAAGTACCGGAATGTTTTTAATGCCTTTTTCCCGCAGCTGCCGGCGGATGCTCCGGGCCAGCGGATCCCCTTCCGTTTTTTCGATCCTGTCGATGGCAAAACCGAAAGGATCCAGCTTGTTTCCCGTACCCATGCAGGAAATAATCTTGTCCGGTGCAGCTTCCATCAGAGCGATTTTCGCAGGCACATCGTCGATAGCATCGGCAATAAAATCCCAGGAAGAAAGCTGCAGTGCATCCAGATTCTCCGGGGTCAGCTGAAAATTGTACTGACAGATTTTTATCTCCGGATTGATGGATTTGGCCCGCAGCGCGGCAGCTTCGGTTTTGTGCATGCCGACGGTTTCCCGGGTGGCGAGGATCTGGCGGTTCAGGTTGGAAACATCCACCATATCAAAATCGCAGAGTCCGATCGTTCCCACACCGGCACGGACCAGCGACTCCAAAATGTAGCCGCCCACACCGCCCAGTCCTGCAATCAGTACTCTGCTGTTTTGAAGTTTCTCAAGTTTTTCACTGCCGATTAAGGCT
>JAZUKP010000070.1:0-15959 GCA_045643345.1 Anaerovoracaceae bacterium
ATGGAGGAAACCAGCTGATTGTCCGGATTCTGAAACACCATGCCTACCCGTTTACGAATTTCCCAGAGGTTGTTTTCATCGGAGGTATCCAATCCGTCCACCAACACGCGTCCCTCGGAAGGAAGCAGAAGTGCATTCAAATTCATGGAAAGCGTGGACTTTCCGGAGCCGTTGCGCCCCACAATGGCCACAAATTCGCCTTCGTGGATGGTCAGATTAACGCCGTCCAGCGCATACTTCGGTTCCGCCTCGTCTTCTTCGCTTTCGTATTTAAACTTCAGATTTTCGATTTGAATCAGTTCTTTGTCTTTCAATTCAGATATAGTTGTTGTCTATTGTAGGAACTGCAATGTATTTGGGATCATACTTTTTCAGTTCCGCAGACAACGTCTCCTTTAATTCATCGATGGATAATTTACAGTGATCCGTGCGCACCGCATCGAATACCACGTTGATGTGCGTCGGACCCTGCACCACGCGTACATCGTGTACGTTGACAACGCCCTCAATGCCGCGTACGATTTCCGCCAGCTGTACTTTTACCGTATCCACCAGCGGGTCTCCCACGACCACCGGATCCATGTGGATGGTCAGCATAATACCCAGACTGTCGAATACTTCTCTTTCAATATTATCTATACGGTCATGTACGACAAAAATATCCTCTGCACCGTCCACCTCCACGTGAACGGATGCAAAAAGTCTTCCCGGACCGTAATCGTGCACCATCAGGTCATGAATTCCCAGAATATGCTCGTGGGAAAGAATCGCAGAAGAAATCGCATGAACGGTTTCCGGTTCCGGCGGCTGCCCCAGTATGGGAGCAATGGTTTCCTTTACCAAAGAAATGCCGGACCATAGAATAAACAGCGCCACCAGAATGCCCATGGGTCCATCCGGATTCCAGGAAGAAAAACCGCCGATCAAAGCCGCAATCAAAACCGCAGAAGTAGAAATCACATCGTTTCGGCTGTCTGCTGCGGTGGCAATCAGCGCATCGGAATTGATGGTTTTGCCGATGCTTTTATTAAAGCTTGCCTGCCAAAGCTTGATCAGAATTGCTCCAGCCAGCACCGCAACGGTCAGCCAGGAAAATTCCACCGTTTCCGGATGCAGAGTCTTATCAATGGAGCTGCGCAGAAGCTGCACACCGATAACGATAATCATGACCGAAATGGCCAGACCGGTCAAATATTCCGTGCGTCCGTGCCCCCAGGGGTGCTCCTTGTCCGGCTTTCGGGAAGCCAGCTTAAACCCCAGCAGCGTAATCAGCGAAGAGGAAGCATCGCTCAAATTGTTGATTCCGTCGGCTAAAATCGCAATACTGCCGAAGATCAGTCCTACGGAAATTTTAAATGCGCAGAGAATCAGGTTGGAAATAATCCCCACTGCGCCGGCAACACTTCCGTAGCGTTCCCGGACCGCAGGATCCTTCACATTTTCGCTGTCTTTAATAAATTTTCGGATAATCCAATTTTTCATGTTAAAGCGATTCTAAAAATTCTTTGGAAAGTCTTTGATTGGCCGGATGATTCTTCGGAAAATCCTGCCACTTTCCGCCGTTCAGATGGTGTATTTCTTCCGTGGCCATCATCCAAAACTCTGCAGAGTCCCGCTCCGGATAAAACTCCGTAAACTCAGGTCCCACAAAGGTATAGAAGCGGCTGACATCCGTGCACATTCCGTAAGTCGGCAGTTCCGCAGACGGAATGAAAAACGTATAATCCGCACCGTCCCGGGAGCCTTTGTAAGAAAGTCCTTCCCTTGTCAGGGTCAGGATTCCCTCCCCTACGATCTCGGAAGTTTTCTGATTTTTCAAAAGATGATACTTGGGCAGAACCCCCAGCTGCACCTTTTCTTCCAGTTTGAAATCCGGACCCGCCACCTGTTTTTTTACCCAGGCCCGCTGCATATCAAACCACACCGAAGGCGTTTCCGGCACCACACTGTCTTCCGTCAGCGGGTGCATATCGTAATATTCGTCCAGGGAAATTCCGCTGCCGCAGCACTTGCAGCGCAGGGTATCCCCTTTACTTTCCATATTCAGAGAACTGCGGCATTTGGGGCACCAAAACAGCAGCTGATGCATCCCCTCCGCCATCACGCCGGCCTTACTCTTAAAGCTGTAGTGATGCTTTTTGTTCCATTCGTAATCGTCCTGCCAGATCAGTTCGTCCAGCCGGGTCTGAATTTCGTCGGCACTCATATTCTTCAGGTCTTCCGGAGAGAACATCAAATCGATATCCACGTCCACGTGACCCGGCCGCTCCTCCAGATTGTATTTGGTATTTGCCAGATAACCGCCCTGGATTTTGGAGTAGAAAACCGGAAGCCCCAGAGACTTCAGCAGCTGACCGCTGCCCGCCTGGCTGGGCTGATTGTGTCCGGAAATGGAGCTCATGCCTTCCGGCATGATAATAATCCGTCCGCCCTCTTTAATGACCCTTTTAATCTGCCGCATGGCATACAAATCCGGAACGAAATTCTTCTTTTGAATGATTTTCATGGCCCGCAGCACCAGATTCAGATGGCTGCGGAAGATTTCGTTATATCCCATCACGTAATTGAACGTGTCCGGAAAGAACGGAAGGCCCAGATAGACGTAGTCAATCCGGGAAGCATGGTTTCCCACCACCACATAGGAAGTACCCCGGTATGGTTCCAGGTCCACATGGTAGTTAAAATGCACGTCGAACTTCTTGTAATAAAGAACTTTCGACACCAAAGTCATAAATCGAAAAGGGAGAGCCGCAACCGGGTGAATTTTTCGCGCCTGGTACTGCTCCTGAAGGGTTTTCGTTTCTTCCATTTCTTTACTCCTGAGAAAATCCTTTTTCTGCGGCGTTTTAATTTTTAAAACAACTGCAGAATATCGCCTACCGTGCGAATGTTTTCCAGTTTTTCGTCCGGGATTTCCGCGCCAAATGCGTCTTCTGCCTCGGAAATGCAGTTCACGATATCCAAAGAGGTCAAGCCCAAATCCGCAATCAGATCCGTGGATTCCGTGATATCTTCTGCCTGAATTCCATCGCAATTATTTACGATAATATCAATCAATTTTTCCAGCATAAAATACTCCTTTGTAATTAACATCTAATATTAACACATTTATTCTTGCAAACCCATATTTTTTTTGTTATTATATGTAATGTTTTGGGGCGTTAGCGCAGCTGGGAGCGCGTTTGACTGGCAGTCAAGAGGTCAGGGGTTCGATCCCCCTACGCTCCACCAAAAGAAAAACACTGCAAATGCAGTGTTTTTCTTTTTACATACGAAGTTTTTAAAATCAGAATTCCAGAAAGCAAAAGAATCTTTAAAAGCTGTGTTCTTTGAAAGCCTGCTTCTTTTTTTATTTCTACAATTTGCTTGATTTTTCACAGGATGCGATTACTGCATCTATAAAGGCCGCTCTGACTCCCCGCTCCTCCAGAACCCGAATACCTTCGATGGTGGTTCCTTTGGGAGACGCCACCATATCCTTGATTTTTCCCGGATTCCCCCCGGTTTCCGCTGCCATCAGTCCGGCGCCGTACACGCCTGCCGCGGCAAATTTATAAGCCATTTCCCGAGACATTCCTTCAAAAACAGCGCCGTCGGCCAAGGCCTCGATCACCATGGAAATCCACGCCGGAGAAGCCCCGGCAATCTGTCCGGCAATATCAATCATCGGTTCTTCCACAAATTCCGCGCTGCCGATGCTGGTAAGAAGGCTCATCAGCTGCGGCAGCTTTTCGTCGCTGCGGGCAGCCTCGCCGGGCGTAACCGCACAGATGCCTGCGCCTACCAGTGCCGGCGCATTGGGCATTACCCGGACCGTCTTGACCTGTTCGCCCAGATTCTGCGCGAAATAAGCCAGGGTCTTTCCCGCCGCCACAGATACCACCAGTACATCTTTTTTCAGGCAGTTTCGAATTTCAAAAAGTACGTCGTCCATTTTCTGGGGCTTGACGCACAAGAAAAGAATATCCGAAGCCGCTGCCGCCGCCTTGTTGTCATTCGTCGTATTCACGCCGCAGTCCGCCTGCAGCACATCCAGTTTGCCCTGAGAAGGATTGGAAACATATATATTTTTCGGGTCAACCAGATTTTTCCCGCAAATTCCGCGAATCAAAGCACCGGCCATGTTGCCCGCTCCGATAAAACCGATTTTCATTCTGTTATTCCTCCTGCTTTTTTTCCTGCTCCTTGTAATATATTTTTAAATCGCGCCGCAGCTCCAGCCAGGGAATCAGCAGCTGCGAATAGATATAGACCAAAATCGCTGCCACCGGAATCGCAATCAGCATCCCGGTAACACCCATCAGATTTCCGAAGAAAACAATTGCGGCCAGAATCAGCACCGCGGGGACATTCAGCGCATCGCCGAAAAGCTTCGGTTTCAAAATATAACCGTCCACCGTCTGAAGAATCAGTGAAAAAATCAGGAAAGGCAGAATTGCCGCCGGTTTAACCAGCAAAAGAATGAACCCGCCGGCTGCCATACCCACAATCGGACCGAAGGTCGGCGCCAGATTGGTAATGCCCACGATAAAGGAAATAAAAATTGCGTCCGGCATTCCGCAAATTGTCATAAACACATAACTGCTGGCCGCGATAATAAATGCATCCAGAAGCTCACACACAATATATTTTGAAAAAATCGCGTTAAACTTTTCCAGAAGAATCCGCGCATTTTCATATTTCGCCGGAGAAAGAATCAAGGAGAAAGTCTTTGAAATCTCCCGAAGAATCCCGTTTTTGGCCAGCAGAAAATAAATTGCGAAAATTCCGCCGATTATCCAGCTGGCTGCCGCGGCACCGAAGCCTGTGGTTTTTTGAATAATGATATCCGCATTTTTTGCGATAAACTCGCCCAGCCGGGTAATCAAACCACCGTCTGCGGAAAGCAGCAAGAGCAGTTCCTTCTTAATCGGAAGACTCGACCAAGGCTCTCCTAAATTCTCTACAAACTGTTTTAAATGCTCCACGTACAAAGAATAGTTTTCTGCCAGAGAAGCGATATTAGATACGATCTGCGGAATCAGAAGCACCATCAGCAGAGAAATAATCAGTACTACAATCAGCAGGGAAAGCAGTACGGAAAAAATCCACTGCTGTTTTTCCTTCCGGCATCGTCTGAACAGCTTCTTTTGAAATACCACCGCCAGCGGATTGATAACATAGGCAATGATCAAGCCGAAAAACACAGATTTCAGCATACCCAAAATCTTTGCGGTTGCGGCCCATATTTTGCCCAGATTGGTCAGACACACAAAGAAAAGAATGCATACACATCCGGCCAGTGCGTATTCCTTCCATTTTTTATCGATATCTTTTAAGTTGAATTTCATCGTTTTCCTTATCTTATTTCTACCGTACGACTTCGATAAAAATTATATCACAGGAAGCATTTTCGTTGTATTTTTTCTGTCAGCATCGCCGCAGCATTTTTTTGTACTGCAAACGCCCTTCCCTCTCTTTACATCCGCAGCATCATCGTTTACAATAAAAGAACATTTGTTCGTTTATTTTCGGGAGAGTCTATGAAGCTGGTAGCAAAACCCATCGATATTGTGGTGGTGTTCTGTAAAAATGAAAAACCCCGCCCCTACAAATTTCTCTACACAGACGAGGACGGCGAAGAGCATGAGGTAAAGATCGACAAGATTCTCGGCGTGTCGGAGCATCAGATTCCGGGCGTCAGTACTTTAATATACGATTGTCAAAGCACCAAAGGCTGCAATCAATACCGCTACCAACTGAATTTCGACCCGAAAACCCTGCGCTGGATTCTGTACAAAATCTGATGCTTCGTTTGTCCGTACTGCCGCTTCGCATGTACCGCCTTGTTCTTACCCGGTAAGAGGGTATGCTGAAAGCAGAAAAACGTTTTGTCAAAAGAGAGGTATTACAATGGACAACAAAGAAATCAATTACAGTCTGGCAAAGACCAAAGACACCGGATCCGAAAAGCACGTTCCGGTAATCAGCAGCAGCGGGCGCGGTATTCTGACCGTACAGGTGGGCAGCCTGCTGCACCCTATGGAAGAATCGCACTATATTCAGTGGATTGAGGTGCACACCGATCTGGATATCTACCGCGCAGAGCTCCTGCCGGGAGACCTGCCCCGGGCGCAGTTCCAGCTGGCGGACGACGAAAACGTCATGGCAGTCTACGAATACTGCAGTGTGCACGGTCTTTGGGGAAAGGAAATGCCCCGAGCCGTGCGCGGCAGCAGCTGTGCAGGGGATCCCATCAGTTGGCCCCATTCGGACAGATAACGCAGAAAAAATCTCCCGGGCTTGAAATCTTTTCTTTAATATGTTAATTTACTATTATATGGTTATCCATAACATATATTTCATATAACATATTAAAGGAGGCTACTATGCGAGATTTTCTGCTGTCGGCATGTCCGGTTCTGGTTTGGGTGTTCTGCGCCTTTCATCTGGTTCTGCTGATTGTCATGTTCAAAAAATACGGCGAGACAAAGAACATTCTGTTCCTTCTGTCCGCATTGGTTACCGCAGGTCTGTTCTACGATGCCCTGATTCTTTCTCTGGGAACCGTTCTGCAGGCAGGTCCGGCATTAAAGGCACTCAGCCAGGTCCGTTACATCAGTCACGGTGCACTGATTCCCCTGCTGCTCCCAATTTCCGCCTATGCTATCGGATTCAAAAAGACCGGAAAAACCATTACCTGGATTCTTACCATCGCCCTGATTATTACCGGAATCGCATCCGGCATTACTACGGTCACCGTTCCCGAGACCATCGGTCTGGTGCGCTACGCCTGCCTGCAGGACGCCACCCCGGCCTGGTCCTACATGGTAAGCACCACGATTCTGGCGTTCGGCATGGTGATTCCGCTGGTAATCGCAGGCATCATCGTCTGGATAAAGCAGAAGACCCCGCGGCTTTTCCTTTCCGGGTTCTTTATGTTCGCATTTTCCGCACTGGGACCTGCCACCGGCAATTTCGATCTGATTTTCTTCATCAGCATGGCCGGCGAAGTCCTGATGGTACTGTTTTTCTTCTTCTACGCAAAGTTTAATCAAAAACAGAAAAAATAGACATTTACACGATACAAAAAAATCCGCCCTCTTCCGTTTTTCGAAAGAACGGCGGATTTTTTTATTCATTGGCCGGCACCAGAAGACTTCGGATATATTCCATATCGATGCCATCCGGAACGAAATAGTAGACACCGGACAGGCTCAGGTCAGACAGCATGACGCATTGCTCCGACAAGGTCACTTCATAAGTTTTTATTCTGCCGTCCGGCTGAGGAACCCGCATCATAAATACGATTTCATCTCCTGCGATTGCGTAACGGCTGCCCTCCAGGCGGCATGTTTCCAGGCCGGAAATATAGTTCTGCAGCGCCTGCAGATCTGTAACATGATAAGTCGGCGGCAAGCCGGATCGACGGTCTTCCAGAATCAGGGCGAACTCGCTGTCCAGATACTCCGGCCGGAAGTATCCTTCCCGGTCCAGTTCCGCCACATTGCCCCGTCCGAAGCTGAAGCCCACACGGTTCATGCCCAGCACCAGAAGCAAAAAACATACAAAAATGACCAGATAGCCCCGCCGCTTTTTTCCGGGGTGCAGAACATTCTGCAGCCGGTATTTTAAGGACTCCGCCTTGGCGGAAAGACAGGTGGTAAAGCCCCGGTCATCCCCCGCTGCCGTCAGAATCAGATCCGCGTACTTGCGGCGTACCGGTTCTTCGCAGTCTTCCAGCACCATTTCATCGCAGCTCAGCTCCAGATCGTCGGCACACTTCCCCATGGACAGCCACAGAAAAGGATTAAACCAACACAGAGCGGTGCAGAAGGTCATAAACAGCTTGGTCCGGCTGTCCGAATGCAGAATATGAATCATTTCGTGACGCAGAATCAGTTCCAGTTCTTCTTCGGAATAGCTGCGGTCCGGCAAAACCACGCGAATGGTCCGCCGCCAGATGCCCACAGACAGGGGCGACGGCAGGCTGCCGGATACCACCAGCCGATACTGCCTGCGTTTCCGCTCCAGACCCAGGTCCTGCTGCACCCGATTCCAGCACTGCTGCAGATGCTCTCCCGCCGGAATCGCATCCCGGAGAATCTGCCGTCGGAAAACAAGATGACGGATAAGAGCAACAATCATCACCAGTGCAAAACCTGCCAGCCAAATTGCCGCAACCCGCGTCAGATTCAGATTTCCCAAAGGAATAATCCATTTTCTCGGCAGCAGGCGGCTGTTGCTTCTGGTAAGCATATTCAAATAGCAGATTTCCGAAGGAATCACCCATAAACAGGCGATACCTTCCGCCCGGATACAGCGGCGCAGCAAAGGAAAAATCAGCAGCATCACCGCGTAGTACACCGCCAGAACCACCATGGTTTCCAGCAAAAAACCGCCGTTTGCAAAGAAGATGCGGAACCATTCCTTCCCCAGGATTGCAGCCAGAATCGGAACCCCGAACAAAAGCATATCCGGCAGGATCATGGGGTCGAACAGCGCAAAATAGCGCATCTGCGGACGGTCCGGATGTTCCCTGAAAAGCATAATCGTAACTGGAATCAGAGCGTACAGAACCGCAAAAAAGTTTTCTATCAGCTCAAAACTGCTCATAGACTTTCCTCTTTCAAAAGCCGCCGCAGTTCTTCAATTTCTTCCCTGCTTAAGCCGCTGTCGCAGAGGGCCGAAGCAAAGGCGCTCATGCTGCCGCCGCAGATTTTATTCACAAAGTTCCGGCTCTGGGCCGCCAGGTAATCGTGGCGGGAAACCAGCGGTGTATAGCAGCTCTGCCGCCCTGTTTTTTCGATTTTAATAAAGCCCTTCTCTGCCAGCCGGGTCAGGAAGGTCAGCAGCGTGGTCTGTGCCATGTGCTTTTCCGGGGAAAGCTGTGCCTCGATATCGCTGCGGTAGGCAGGAATGCTGCAGTTCCAGAGAATCTGCATAATCTCCAGTTCGCCGTCCGGCAGTCGTTTATAATCCTTGTTCATCATTTCTCCTTATATTCTACATAAGTAGTACACATCTACATTCTATATTTGTAGAGTACACATGTCAACGGAAAAGTTGACCCTCTTCCGGTTTTATGCAATAATACGAACGAAGACTACTTTTTTGTCAAAGGAAAAAGGAGTATGAATATGAAAAAGACCATTGCAATTTTACTGATTTTCCTTCTGGCCATCAGCCTCTGCGCCTGCAAAGACGACGAGCCGGGAAACAACAATAACCCGCCGGTCAATCCGCAGAATCCCTCCGGCAACGATAACCCTCCGGTGAACCCGCAGGATCCTTCCGGCGGCGATAATCCGAACGATCCAACCAATCCGAATCAAGGAAACGATCCTCAGCCTCAGGATCCAAAGGATGTAATTTCCGGACCGGCGCAGACGGATGCTGGCTTTATTACAGATGCTTACGCAGGAGATGTGCGGCTGTCCCACATTACCCTCAGTTCCTATCCGGATAGTGCGGAAGCCTTGCTGGATTTTGCCTATCAGGCGCTGGAATCCGTTTTCTCCAAGGCAAAGGTAACGGCTTTATACGAAGTTCCGCTGGGACTTGCCGGCCAGTATTCCTCCTTTGATCCGGTACTGATCAAAACAGACAGCGAGGAATTCAACAAAGATCCGCTCTTCATGGTACCGCTCTGCAGCATGAATGGTTTCAGCTTAATCGGAACCTTCTTCGGCAGCGATGTGGAAAACGGGAATTATGTTGCAAAGTGCGAAGAGATCCATACCTTCTTCATTAACACCTTGCTTTCCAAGAACGGCCTCCTGGGTAAAGACATCCGCATTGAGTTCAGCGGAGATAAACTGCACGAACTGGAGCTGAAGCCGGCTTCCGAGGAATTTATCCGGCTTTATCAGGCTGCCAACGAAAGACTTCTTACCTTCTATACCGGCGATGTAATTTCCGATAACGGATGGCAGACCGCAGACGAGGACGGACGCTGCAAGGTGGACCTTTACAATCTGAAATCCTTGGACGATGTGAAAAATTGGGTCGGCGAATATTTTACGGAAGAACTTGTAAATTTGGCTGTAAACGATAACGATGCTTACATCGAAAAGAACGGAGCCCTCTGGACCTATCCTGCCGGCATAGGCGACAATATGTCCATTGAAAATATCCGACCCAAGTTCATGGCACAGAAAAACGATTCCACCATGGCACTGATTGTGGAACTGACCAGAATTGAATTCGACGAATCCTGGGATAATATCACAGGCCGTCATTACGAAGAATACTATTTTGAATTGACCAATACGCCCCAGGGATGGAAATTCAGCGACTTTAAAGATGTCTGCTTTGGATTTATCTAAGCGCACTGCGCAACATCCCATCCGCAGACTACAACAGCCAATATCGGGAGACGCCGATAAGTACAAAACCCGGTCCGCAGCGCGAACCGGGTTTTCTTTGTTCTAAAATTTTCTTTTATTGATTTCCGAAGCTTTATTCTTTAACGCTCATCCGCTTCCGGATCCTTTGCCACCACGCAGGCTGCAATGGAGATGGCTGTGGAAACACTGGAAACCGCAGTGGTAATTACTGTCTGAGAAACCTTTGCACAGTCCAGCACCCCGGCTTCATAAAGGTCTTCCATTTTTCCGGTCAGAGCATTAAAGCCCTCGTACTTGGAATCGGAGGCAAGCATCTTTTCCGCAAAGGTCTTCCCGTCATAACCTGCATTTTCCGCAATCTGGAATGCGGGCATGGAAAGCGCCTGCGCAAGAATCTTCGCACCGGTTCTTTCATCGCCCTGCAGCGTTTCGGCATATTCCTCCACAGCTTTCACGGCAAGGATATAACTCTTTCCGCCGCCGGGGAGATAACCGGACTTCAAAGCGCCGTAGGCACTGTGCACCGCGTTATCTACCAGATATTTGCGCTCGAACATTTCCATTTCCATAACGCCGCCTACCTTCACCTCTGCGGTTTTTCCTGCCAGCGGGGTAAGCATCTGTTCGATTCTGTAAATTTCGTTCTCGTCCTTTACGTTCAAAAGGTCGTTCTGCAGTTCTCTTCTTCTGGAGACCACCAACGGGTCATCTGCGTTGGGAATGCCCTGGATTACGGTTTCAATCTTGTTGATGACCGCTTTTCCTGCATGACCGCAGTCTGCCAGGGTAATGCCGCCCTGCACATTCATACGCATATCATCGATTACATTCGCGTGGAACATAATTGAGAAGAAACGCATATTCTGTTCGCGGACTTCTCCGTAGCCGGGAGCAACAACGCCCATTACATCTACCGCAGCCTTGTCACGAACATAATGCAGCGCATTAATTACATCATCCTTAAATTCTCTGGCAATAATCAAAATGGCCTTTCCCTGATTCCGGGCTTCCTGCAGTGCCGGAGCAAGAACGGAAAAATCACTGAGAATCTGATTTACCAGAAGAATATACGGATCTTCCAGAATAATGCTCTGCTCTTCAAAATGGCCGGAATATCCTTTGTCCCACTTAATTCCGGTAAAGTAATTGATATGGGTTTCCGCCATCTGCGAATCTTCTACGGTAACATATCCGTCCGGGCCGATATTGTCATAGACTTCTGCCACGATATCCGCAATGTCTTCCCGGCCGCCGGCAGAACATTTTGCCAGCTTGCGGATATCCTCCGCGCCCTTCACGCTGTCGGCCTGTTCCTTCAGCGAATTTACCGCAACCTCGGAAGCCTTCCGGATGCCGCGCATTAAAGCCATGGAGTCTGCACCGGCCGCACTGATGCGTCTGCCGTCATTCCACATGGACTGAACCAGAATGGAGGTGGCTACCGCGCCGTCTCCGGAGGACCAGTAGGCCTTTTCCATTGCCTGCTTAACCACGTCCACACCGACCATGGTTGCTTTATCTTCAAAATTTACATGTTTGACAATCTCTCTTCCGCTGTTGATAACGTACGGAACATCCATCTTCGGATCGAATGCAATATTTCTGCCGAGAGGACCGATGGTCGGTTTTACTGCATTTACCGCGTAATCAAGACCTTCTCCGATTTTATTGTAGACCTGTGGTGAAAGAATAATCATTTTTACCTTCCTCTATCAAAAATATAACGAAACAAAATCAGTGAGGAGATACTCCTACATCCGTTTATTTTAGCATACTTTTTCCGGAAAAGATACTGTGATTATTCGTTCCTCCCGCAAAAAGCGTCGGTGAGCCCGGCTGCAGCTTTTGCTCCGGCTGATAATACATTTGCTTACAAGAGATCCTGCAGGAACAAAAGCGCATGCCGCTGCCACTGTGAAAGAAACAGAAGAGTCAAACAGAAAGAGCGCGGGAATCAGTGCAGAAATCCAGATTCCGGCAAATAGAATCCATATACGGCTGACTCTTATTTTCAGTCCGTACAAAAGATATATCATCCTCGAAAAACGAAACGGTCTGAGCGTGCACTCCGGTGATGCGGAAAATCTGTGCGTTAATGCATAGCGCTGTCCCGCACGAAGAAACACATTCCGGTGCAGTTTCAGTACATGCAGCAGAACCGCCCCGCAAACTTCATAAGATAAAATATAGTATAAAGCCTTCATCCCTACCCCCTGCGCTTTTAGTTTACCTCTTATTGTATTCGTTGTCAATATTTTCCATTTATTTTTTCTTCAGATCTGCACAAAAAAAGAGATCTTCACCTCAGCGAAGATCTCCGTATGGATGGGTACTATTACTTCTCTACAATCTCGAGCATGTCCATCGGGCAAGCCTTTACGCACTTTCCGCATGCAATGCACTTGGATGCTGCATCAGCTTCCTCGTCAAGAACCATTACGCCGAACGGGCAGGCTTCTACGCACTTGCCGCACTTTACGCACTTTTTCTTGTCTACTGTATATACACCGTTCGGGAGCTGCTTAATAGCTTCGTGTTCGCAAGCTTTGAAGCACTTTCCGCACTGAATGCAAGTCATCGGCTTAACTTCGCCGTTTTTCATTACAATCTGGATGCAGGACTTAAACGGATTCTCTTCTTTATAGAAAGTCGAAGAACATGCATTTACGCAAGAGAGACATGCCTGACATTCAATTCCCTTTTTTACTGTTAATTTTTTCATAGCTTCCTCCTAGTGCTCAAATATCACCTCGAATAGTGTACCACACATTCTTCTTTTTTTGTAGACAATTTTTCATTTTCTTTATTGTCATTTCCTCTAAATGTCCGAAATTTTTGCAAAATCACCCAGTTTATTGGATCGGCCCGCATATTTTGCGATGATTTCTTCAATTCTCCCTTTCGCCGCTGCAATTACATGCTCCAGTTCGCCTGCCGACATTCTTCTGGTTCCCTGCCGCAGAGCGGTCAGCTGAATCATGCCGTCGGAGCTTGCCACCACCACGTTGTAGCTGTGACCCAGGTCTTTTACGAAGCTTTCGATGTACGCGTCCGCGCTCTGACCCTCCTTGGTATAGATTACGTTGATTCCGCTGTAATCCAGCTTGGTGCCTTCGTTTCCGCGAACCTTGTAACCGTCGAAAACCACCACCATTTCGCAGCCGCGCACGCTGCGGAACTCGGACAGAATATCGATCAGGCTTTCCCGGGCTGCCGCAATCTGCAGATTCGCCAGTGCCTTCATCTCTTTCCAGGCAAAAATCATGTTATAGCCGTCGATAATCATGTATTCCTTTTTTGCGGCGGAAATCTTCCGGGAAGCACCGCTGTCCGGCTCATATACCACCGTGGAATATTTCGGCCGTTTAATGGCGCCGAATTCCCGCTGCATAATCTCGTCCAGTTCCTTTTCGTCAAAATCGAAATTCCCGGGACGAAGTTTGGGATTTCCTTCGCTGATTACACTGCCGGTGATTTTCAGTCCGCTCTCCATGTGCATAAACTCTTCCACATGGTCCCATTTTACGAGGATCCCGGCGCCGTGGGAGCAGAACACGCTGCCCGTGGGGTTCTCCGTATCCCGGTCGGGATCGTATCCACTGTCCTTCACGATTTTTTCCGTGTTATGACAGGGATAATATCCTGCGTAGCGGCAGAAAAGCCGCCCACGTCCCTTGGTATAGGACAGCAGCTCATTCTGATAAGTCTGCAGCTCGGAAACCGGCGCCAGGCCTGTCAGAATCGCCATATCCTCCCGGCTCTCCGGGGCATCGAAGCTGCCGCCCATGGCCTTTAAATCGCTGATGACGCGTCCGATCTGCTCGGCGGGCACTTCTGCGGTAAACTGATAAAAAGGCTCCAGAAGGACGTTTTCCGCCTTCATAAGGCCCTGTCGCACCGCCCGCAGGGATGCCTGACGGAAGTCGCCGCCTTCGGTATGTTTTAAATGAGAGCGGCCCGCCACCAGCGTGATTTTTACATCGGTAAGCGGGGCGCCGGTCAGCACGCCCGCATGGCGGTATTCCGCCAGATTGTACAGAATCAGCCGCTGCCAGTTCCGGTCCAGCACATCCTCGCTGCAGGCGGTTTCCAGCACCAGCCCGGAGCCTGCCTCCAAGGGCTCCAGCAGAAGATGCACCTCCGCATAGTGCCGCAGGGGCTCGAAATGTCCTACCCCTTCCACGGCGTTTGCAATGGTCTCTTTATATACCACCCGGCCTTCTTCGATGGATACTTCCATATCCAGACGGTCTTTGATCATTTCGGTCAGAACCTCTGTCTGAACCCTGCCCATCAGCTGGGCCTGAATCTCCCGCACTGCAGGATTCCAGACGATGTGAAGCAAAGGATCCTCCTCCGCCAGCATTTCCAGCTTCCGGAAAGCAGTATTATCGTCCGTGCCGTCCAAAGCCCGGATCCGGTAGGTAAGCACCGGCTCCAGCGAGCTTTCCGTCTGGTCCTTTTCAAAGCCGAAGCCCTGGCCCGCAAAAGTGTTTTCCGGACCGCAGACTGCACATACGCAGCCAGCCTCTGCCCGATCCGCCGCTTCAAATTTGCTGCCGGAATAAAAACGGATCTGCGTAACCTTTTCGTCCTTTAAAAGCTCCCGTACGCAAAGGGAGCCGCCGGTGATTTTCAGCCAGGAAAGACGGTTTCCCTGATTGTCCCGGGTAATTTTAAAACATTTTGCGCCGAATGCTTCGGGGTAATCCCGGCAAACCGCATAGCGGGAAAAGCCTTCCAGAAATTCGTCGATTCCGGTCAGCTTCAGCGCCGAACCCCGATATACGGGCAGCACCTCCCTGCGCAATATCATCTTCTTTATCGTATCATCGCAAATTCCGCCGGTCTGCAGATATTCTTCCATAGCGGATTCCGAGCAAAGTGCCAGATTCTCCGCCAGTTCCGCAGTACTGCCGGCAAAATCCACCCAGTTGTCCGGCAGCTTCGGCGCGGAACACTCGATATCTGTTTTATTGACAAAGACAAAAGTGGGAATGCGGTGTTTTTCCAGGAGCTCCATCAAAAGCCTGGTATGGGCCTGAATACCGTCCGGTGCGGAGATTACCAGAATGGCATAATCCAGCACCTTCAGGCTGCGCTCCATTTCGGAAGAAAAATCCACATGACCCGGTGTATCCTGCAGATAAATTCTTTTTCCGGACAAATCAAAAAGCGCCTGCTTGGAAAAGATGGTAATTCCCCTGCTCTTTTCCTGCCGGTCCGTGTCCAGAAAAGCATCCCTGTGATCCACCCGGCCCAGCGTCCGGGTTTTGCCTGTCTTATATAAAATTGCTTCCGTCAGGGTGGTTTTGCCCGCGTCCACGTGGGCCAGCACGCCTGCTACAAGATGATTCGTTTTCATGGCACAAATTATATCATAAAAACGCCGGGCTTTAAAACCCGGCGTCTTTGGAATGCGCAATTACTTGCAAGTGAAAGGAAAATTTATTGAAAGAAACTGTTTTACTCTGTGTTATTCAATACTGATAAAGTGCTTCTGTTCTACCTTTGGCTGAACTTCTACCTTCGGAACTGTCAGGAGAAGAACCCCATTCTCGAACTTGGCCTTAATGTCATCCTGCTTTAAGTCCTCACCGACATAAAAGCTTCTGCTGCTGGTGCCGTAGA
>JAZUKP010000071.1:0-6062 GCA_045643345.1 Anaerovoracaceae bacterium
CTTATATCGATTGAACCAGGTGATCTGCCGCTTGGCGTAATGCCTGGTATTTTTCTGAATGAGTTCTTTTGCGCTTTCTGCGCTTTCGCCCCGGCTGAGAGCGTCAATAATCTCTTTATAGCCGTTGCCTTTCATGGCCACGTCTTCGGAAGTGAAACCCCGAGCCATCAGACTGCGGACTTCTGCCTCCAGACCCGCTTCGTAAAGCTTATCCACCCGCCGGTTGATATCGGCGTAAAGAAGCTCCCGGTCTTTACAAAGATACAGCATCCGGCAGTTCAGGATTTTGCTGGGGGCATTCATTGCAGAAAAATCCGCCAGCTTATCTTCGCCGTTTTCCAGCCGTTCAATGGCCCGGACCACCCTTTTCACGTTGTTTGGGTGAATCTTCTCCGCCGCGTCCGCATCCAGTTCTTTCAGATGCTCCCAAAGACTTTGGGGATCGTCTCCGAAACGGCTGCGAATTTCGCTGCGGGCCCCCTCTTCTCCTTCCGGTGCGGAAAAATCCATATCGTAAATCAGAGAATTCACGTAAAGGCCTGTACCGCCGCAAACAACGGGGAGCTTTCCTTTTTCCGCAATCTGCCGAATATACTGCAGGGCAAGCTGCTGATACTGGTATACCGAAAAGCCTTCCCGGGGATCGATTTCGTCCACCAGATAATGGGGCACGGCGGCCCGTTCTTCCGGCGTAGGCTTGGCGGAACCGATATCCATGTATTTGTAAAGCTGCATGGAGTCCGCGGAAACGATTTCACCGTTGTTTTTTAAGGCAAAATCGATGGCATATTTGGTTTTTCCGATGCCGGTGGGACCGACGATAAAAACGGTATCGATCATCTATTTTCTGCGGAACATGCGTTCCAGTTCATATTCCGAAAACTTGATAAAAGTAGGCCTGCCATGGGGACAGGAGAAGGGATTCTCGCATTTGTCCAGTTCTGCAAACAGTCCCAGCATCTCCTGATAGGACAGTTTGTCGTGAGCCTTTACCGCCGCCTTGCAGGAGCGGGAAATAATCGCATCTCTTCTGGCCTGGATCTTTCCCTTCTGTTCGTCGGCGGCCTCAAAGAATTCATTTAAGAAATCTTCCGCTTCGCTGTCCGATAGGAACATGGGGATTTCTTTCACCACAAGGCTGGTATCGCCGAATTCTTCCAGGGCAAAGCCCATATTCTTCAATATATCAGCACACTCTTGAAAGGTCAGCATCTGGGAACGGTCCAGCTCGAGGACGATGGGTGTCAGCAGCAGCTGTGCCCCTTCTTTCTGCGCATCGTTAAAGCTCTGCAGAAAATGCTCGAACATAATCCGTTCGTGGGCCGCATGCTGATCAATAATATATAATTCCTGATCTTTTTCCGCCAGAATATAGGTGACGAAAAGCTGAGAAATCGGGTGCAGCTCGGAAAAGACCAGCTGTTTTGCAGGGGCTTTGTACGCAAAAAACTGCTCCTGCACCAGAACTTCTTTCGGAATCTCTGTTTGCAGCTCTTTCCGGCTCTCCTTCGGAACCTCCGTTTGTAGTTCTTTCAGGTGTTCTTTCGGAAGAACGCTTGGAAGTTCTTTGGGAGTTTCTTTTGGATTATCTTTTGCGGCTTCTTTCCGGATTTCTTTGGAAATTTCTTCGGCAGCAGCCTTCTTTTCTTCCTGTTTCCGAAGATTTTTGAACAGATCCTGCTGATAGTCGTTGGTTGACTGTAAGGAAATTACGTCAACTTTCTTCCCCGACACTTCTGCAGACACATCCGGCAGTTTCTGCACCTTCTTTTCGGGAAGAACCGCAGATTTTACGTCCTCTTTGGTAATATTGCCGGACTGCGGGTTTAAAAGCGCCCGGCGAATGGCCTGCACCACAAAATCAAAGACCTCCTGCTCCCGGAAGAACTTGATTTCCGCCTTGCGGGGATGAATGTTTACGTCCACGGAGGCCGGATTAACGTCCAGGAACATATATACCGAAGGAAATCTGCCTTCAAAAAGCTTGTCAGAATATGCTGCGGAAACCGCACGGTCCAGCAGCGCGGATTTAATCAAACGTCCGTTGACGAAGAACACCTGATGTTTGCGGTTGGTTTTGCTCTCCAGCGGAGAACTGACGTAACCCTTCACGGAAAAGCCGTCCCTGCTGAAAGAAAGCGGCAGCAGTTTCCGGGCGTTCTGAGGGCTGTAAACCGTCAGAATCGTCTGATACACGTCCCCTTTTCCCGGTGTGGAAAACAGAATGGTACCGTTGTTGATCAGCCGGATTCGTACGTTCGGGTAAGCCAGGGCAATTTTCGACATGAATTCGGTAATCAGAGAGGCTTCGCTACTGTCGGATTTGAGGAATTTGCGCCGGACAGGCAGATTATAGAACAAATCCCGCACGATAATGGTGGTACCGGTTTCTGCCGCGGCGCTTTCTTCGCTTGTAACCTCCGAAGCTTCCAGCGTCAGCCTGGTTCCCGCCTTTACATCGGCGGTTTTGGAAAGGATCTCCAACCGGGAGACTGCCGCCACGGAAGCCAGTGCTTCTCCGCGGAAGCCCAGACTTTCAATGCGCGCCAGATCTTCTTCGGTTTCGATTTTGCTGGTTGCATGGGGAAGAAAGGCCAGCCGCATATCGTCCTTTTCGATACCGCTGCCGTTGTCCGTTACCCGGATGTAGTCCTTGCCGCCGGCTGCAATCTCCACCACAATCTGGGTAGCACCGGCGTCCAGAGAATTCTCCACCAGTTCCTTCACCACGGAAAGTGGCTGCTCGATCACCTCTCCGGCCGCAATTTTATCCGCTATTTCTTTTTTCAGAAGCTTGATTCTGTTCATTTTTCCAGTTCGTCCAGCTTTTTCTGAGCGGCGTCCAGTACGTTCTGTGGAACGCCTGCCAGCTTTGCCACGTGAATTCCGTAGCTGCGGGAGGCCGCGCCGTCCACGATTTTATGCAGGAAAACGATGGTTCCGTTTTCCTCGGAAACGTCTACGTTCAGGTTCTTTACTCCGGAGATTTTATCCGAAAGAACCGTCAGTTCATGATAATGGGTGGCAAACAGTGTCCGGATCCGGTGACCATGCCGGGTCAGATCTTCCACTACCGCCCAGGCAATGGAAAGCCCGTCGTAGGTACTGGTTCCCCGGCCGATTTCATCCAGAATCACCAGGGATTTCTCCGTGGCGGTATTCAAAATGTAGGCCAGTTCACTCATTTCCACGAAGAAGGTGGACTGTCCCATGGCAATGTTGTCGGAAGCACCGATCCGGGTGTAAATCCGGTCGCAGATGCCGATGTGGGCAGCCTCCGCCGGCACGAAGCAGCCCGCCTGGGCCATGAGTACGATCAGCGCCAGCTGCCGCATATAGGTGGATTTTCCGGACATATTGGGTCCGGTAATCAGCAGCAGCGATGCATCCTTCCGGTTCATGTACACATCGTTGGACACATAATTGCCGTTTTCTATGGTATTTTCAATGACCGGATGCCTTCCGGCCTTGATGATGATTTCGTCGCCGTCATCGATTTCCGGCTTCACATAGCCCAGTTTGGAGGATTTCTCCGCAAAGCTGCAGAGCACGTCCACGCAGGCTACCGCTGCGGAAGTCCGCTGAATTACGGGAGCCAGACTCTTTACCTTATCCCGCAGTTCGTTGAACAGCCGGTATTCCAGGTCGTTGATTTTGGTCTGGGCATTCAGCACCACGTTTTCCACTTCCTTCAGTTCCGGTGTGATGTAGCGCTCTCCGTTGACCAGGGTCTGCTTGCGGATGTAGTTCTCGGGAATATCTCCCTTATAGCCCTTGGAAATTTCGATATAATAACCAAAGACTTTATTGTAGCCTACCTTGATCTGCTTAATGCCGGTGCGCTCCCGCTCGGAATTTTCCAGGCCCGCAATCCAGATGCGTCCGTCCTTGGCGGAATCGTAGATCCCGTCCAGCTCCGGAGAATAGCCCCGGCGGATCAGGCCGCCTTCCCGCACGATATAGGGCGGATCCTCCACGATGGCGTTTTCGATTTCGCTGCAGATTTCGGTGAGCGGATTAATTTTTTCGTTGTATTCCGCCAGCAGCCGATCGTCCAGAGAATCCAGACAGTCCTTGATGTCCGGCAGCACGGACAGGGATACCTTTAATGCCACCAGATCTCTGGCGTTTGCGGTTCCCAGGCTGACCCGCGCAAGGATGCGTTCCAGGTCGTAAACGGCCCGCAGAGCCTCTTTTAAGTTGTTTCGGATCAGAATATTGTCCGTCAGTTCTTCCACGCTGTTCAGGCGTTTTTGGATCTCTGCGGAGCTGATCAAAGGCTCCCGCAGCCACTGCTTCAGTTTCCGGGAACCCATGGCGGTGCCGCAGGCATCCAGAATACCGAACAGCGAACCGTTGGTCTTTTTCTCAAAGAGGCTTTCGGTAACTTCCAGATTCCGTATGGTGGCCCGGTCCAGAAGCATGCAGCCGCCCACGTCCTTGATCTGCAGCGCGGACAGATGGTCCACCTCCTGCTTCTGGGTTTCCTTCAGATAGGCCAGCAGTGCGCCTACGGAGAAAAACAGGCTGGGAACGTCTTCCCGGGCCAGTCCCACGCTCTTTTCGTAGGCAGTTTTATAGTGATTCCGAATGGATTTTGCACAGGTATCCGGAGCAAACAGACGGTCTTTGCCCTCGGAAATAAAGATGTTTTCCGCCTCCGTGGCAAAGGACCAGAGTTCCGGTGCTTCCTGGGCGTTCAGGTTGGTAATGATCTCTCTTGGCTGAATTCTGGTCAGTTCCTGAATCAGTACCGTAAAACCCGGGTCCGCGGAGAAATTCATGGCGCAGAATTCGCCGGTGGAAATATCGGTGTAGGCCAGTCCCACGTTGCTGCCATCGATGTAGACGCTGGTCAGATAGTTGTTGTCTTTTTCGGAAAGCATGGAAGCCGCCACCACGGTGCCCGGGGTAATGACCCGGATGACTTCCCGCTCCACGATGCCCTTGCTCAGGGCCGGATCGGTCATCTGCTCCGCAATGGCCACTTTGTAGCCGTGTTCCACCATTTTGGCGATGTAGCTTTCCACCGCATGGTAAGGAACGCCGCACATGGGAGCCTTCTGATCCTGACCGCAGGCTTTTTTGGTCAGCACCAGTTCCAGCACCCGGGAAGCGGTTACCGCACCCTCAAAAAACATGTCGTAGAAATCTCCGAGACGATAAAAGAGGATGCAGTCCTTGTACTGCTCCTTTTCGGCCAGATATTGTTCCATCATAGGCGTATAGCCCATTTATGCCTCCTTGTGCGCCGCTGCAACCACGGCGTCGATATCGTAATCCGCATCTGCTGCGGCAGTTTTCTGAATGAGAATCAAAAATTCAATGTTGCCCTTGGCTCCCTTGATGGGAGAAAAGTCCAGCTTCTTTACGCAGAAACCGCTTTCGTGGGCATAGCCAATCACCTTTTCGATGACCTCTTTGTGCACGCTGTCGTCCCGGATAATGCCGTTTTTGCCTACCTGCTCCCGTCCGGCTTCAAACTGGGGCTTGATCAGGCAGACCATCTGTCCGTCTTCCTTCAAAAGCGATGCCGCCGGGGGAAGGATCAGGGACAGAGAAATAAAGGACACGTCCGTGCAGGCAAAATCGTAGGGACCGGAGAAATCTGCGGGCACGGCGTAGCGGAAATTATAGTTTTCCTTAACGTCCACCCTTTCGTCCACCCGCAGCTTATAGGCCAGCTGGTTGGTGCCCACGTCCACGGCACACACGGATGCGGCGCCCCGCTGGAGCATGCAGTCCGTAAATCCGCCGGTGGAAGAACCGATGTCGATGCAGCGCAGGTCCTTTACCTCTACGCCGAACACATCCAGCGCCTTTTCCAGCTTGTAGCCGCCCCGGCCCACGTAGGGACAGGTATCGCCCCGGACTTCCACTTTTGCGTCTTCTTTAATCTGGTTCCCGGCTTTGTCGGAAATCTGTCCGTCCACGTAGACCAGGCCCGCCATAATGGCTGCCTTGGCCTTTTCGCGGCTGGCAAAAAATCCGTTGCCCACCAGGTAATTATCTAAACGAATTTTCAAGAAATTCCTCCGTTTTACTTGCGACACCCGCAGCGT
>JAZUKP010000072.1:0-2231 GCA_045643345.1 Anaerovoracaceae bacterium
GAAATCATTGCCCGGGATGAAATGGATATGAACCGGGACTATCATCCTTTAAAAAAGGCGGAAGATGCCATAGAAATCGACACTTCTTATCTTTCTGTGGAGGAAGTAGTGGAGAAAATGATGGAGTATATCAATGAATAGGTCTAAAAAATATTACAGATTATCCGCGGTCTTTTTTGCCGCGTTCATTTTGTTTACGATTCTGGTGAAAACCGTGGACGTAAAGCCCATCGGCCCCAACGGCTCCGAGGTGGGCTTTGCCGCGCTGAATTCGGCGGTTTATAAGCTCTGCGGCGCGCATCAGTTCTTTCATACCCTGACAGACCTGCTGGGCTACACTGCGTTCCTTGTAATCGGTACCTTCGGTATGATTGGACTGGTTCAACTGATTCGGCGCAGAAGTCTGAAAAAAGTAGATCCGAAAATCGTGCTTCTGGGCATTTTCTATCTGATCGTTCTGACCTTTTATTTCCTCTTCAACAAAGTGGTGGTCAACTGGGCCCCGTATCTGGAGGAAGGTCAGCTGGTGCCGTCCTATCCCAGCTCTCATACCCTGATGTTTATCGCGGTAATTGCAACTGCCTTTATGCAGGACGTATTTATCAAAAGCAACGGGGGCAACCCGAAAAAGGACAAGATTATCTGCGGCGCGCTGATCGGCTTTACCGTAATCGGACGACTTTTATCGGGCATGCATTGGTTTACGGACATTCTGGCCAGCTGCTTGCTGGCGGCGGGATTGATTCTGCTGTACTGGGCCAGCGTGAGAAGGGGCGAGGGCGCATAGTTGCTTAGCGAACAGAATCTGAAACATTTTTCGCCGGGAGGATACTCCCGGTTTTTCTTTGGAAGAATTTCGCCTTTTTCTGTGAATGAGAAATTATCAGGAAAAACTTGAATGTAGAACAAATGTTCTATATAATTTATCCGACGAGGATATGAAGATGGAAGATTTTCTTTGTAATTTAAACGAGGCACAGCGGGAGGCGGTCACCAGCACGGAAGGCTATGTGCGGGTCATTGCGGGGGCGGGTTCCGGCAAGACCCGGGCGCTGACTTACCGTTTTGCCTATCTTGTGAACGAACTGGGGATTATGCCGGGGAACATCCTGTGCGTTACCTTTACCAACAAGGCGGCCCAGGAGATGCGCAGCCGCATTCACAATCTGATCGGTGATAACGATACCGGTTTTATCAATACGTTTCACGGCTTCTGCGTTTCGGTACTGGACGAAGAGAGTTTTGCGGTGCAGTATCCAAAAAACTTTCTGGTGCTGGACAACTCGGACATCGACGCCATGCTCCGCATCATCTACGAGGAGCGGGGCCTGACCCTGCGGGACATGACCTTTAAGAATGCCCGGGACATGATCGAAATCCAGAAGCTGTACAAAAAGCCGGATTACTACAAGGATATGATTACCATGTCCGCGGAGGTGCTGAAGGAAAAATACCTGGCGGCAAGCTCCGTAAAGGATATTATTTTCTACGGTTATCTGTACCAGGAAAAGAAGTGTTTCGGCCTGGATTACAACGATTTAATCAAGTTTTCCCTGTACATTTTCCGGGAGAATCCGGACATCTGCCGCAAGTGGCAGAGCCGGCTGGAATACATTATGATCGATGAATTCCAGGATATCGACCAGCCCCAGTACGAACTGATGGACGTGCTCAGCGCCTATCACAGGAACCTTTTCATCGTGGGGGACCCGGACCAGACCATTTACACCTGGCGGGGCGCCGACGTTAAGTACCTGATGGATTTCGACCAATCCCATCCGGGCACCAAAACCGTGATGATGAACGAAAACTACCGCTCTACGCCCCAGATTCTGGATGCGGTGAATTCGCTGATTGCAAAGAACCGCTTCCGCATCGACAAGAAGCTGACGCCCATGCTGGCGGATGGCTTAAAGCCCCTGTGCTGTCATGCCAAATGCGGTCCGGCGGAAGGGCTTTGGATTGCGGAAAAAGTAAAGGAACTGACGGAGGCGGGGGTGCGTCCGGAGGATATTGCGGTACTTTACCGCGCCCACTACATTACCCGGAACATCGAAGAGGCCTTCCTGAAGGAGAAGATTGCCTATCACATTTACAGCGGTCAGCAGTCCTTCGTCCGGGCGGAAATCAAGGATGCGCTGTCCTATCTTCGCATGGTGGTTTTCCGGTACGACCTGAGTTTCCTGCGCATCGTCAACGTGCCCAAGCGCAATATCGGAAACAGCCGCATC
>JAZUKP010000073.1:0-7879 GCA_045643345.1 Anaerovoracaceae bacterium
TCTCTGGAAACCGTCGCCTGAGTTGCCTTATATCCGGCTTCCTTCAGCTTTGCGGACAGCTCGTCCTGGGTGTAAATTTCTTCACTTCTGTTGATTTCTAATATCTTGCTGTGTCTTGCGTATTTCATAATTACCTCCGCAGAATACATTATTTGTATATTATGCAAACAGTATACCACAAATAAAAAAATACCGCACTATCTGTGCGGCATTTTTTTATACATTTTTCGTATTATTCTTTGCCCTTGATCTTGGCAGCCTTACCGGTTCTGCCTCTCATGTAGTTCAGCTTTGCTCTTCTTACATCGCCCTTGCGAACTACTTCGATCTTGTCGATAGACGGAGAATGAAGCGGGAATGTCTTTTCAACACCGATACCGGAAGATAATCTTCTAACGGTAAATGTTTCGGAAATGCCGCCATTCTGTCTCTTAAGTACAAATCCTTCGAAAACCTGGATTCTTTCCCGGTTTCCTTCCTTGATCTTTACGTGTACTTTTACTGTATCACCGACAGAGAACTCCGGAATATTTTCCTTTTCATACTCCTGAGTAATAGATTTGATAATATCCATTTATATTTCCTCCTTCCTTCTTAGGCGTTCGTAACATCCAAGCGCCGACATCCCATCGATGCCGCTATGCCAGCGGACCGCCCGTAATACGCAACAGAGAGTTTAACACAAGAAAGCCTGCAATGCAAGGAAATAATTGCATTTCGGCAAAAAATTATGCCCGGGGAAAAGCTCTGTCATAAACATCCATAATGCGGTTCTTGGTCAGCGAGAGGAAAATCTTCGTTGCCATAATATCTTCGTGCCCCAGCAGCTCCTGCAGGCTCTTCAAATCGGCCCCGTTCATAATCAGATGGGCCGCAAAGCTGTTGCGGATAATCTGAGGGCTGACCCGGTCCGCAAAATCGGTTTTCGCCGCATAGGCTTTCAAAATCTTCCAGATTCCCTGACGGGTAATACGCTCTCCCAGATAACTGAAAAATAACGCGCCGCAGTCTTCTTTCTTTCCCAGAAGCTGGGGCCGCGCCTCCCGGAGATACTTTTTCAGGGCCTGAATGCAGGGCTTTCCCATGGGGACCATCCGCGCTTTATCCTTGGAAACCACGGATATATAGCCGATACGAAGATCCACATCCGAAAGATTGGCCTCGCAGAGCTCGGATACCCGCAGCCCGGTGGCATACATCAGCTCCAGCAGCGCCCGGTCCCGCAGACCTGCCACACTGTCATCGGGAAGTTCGATCAGCCGCACCATTTCCTCCTGGGAAAGGTACTCCAGCTCCTTTTTCTTCGGTTTGGGCGCCTTCAATCCGTCAAAGGGATTCTGTTTGACCGCCGCCCTGGAAATCAGATATTTATAGAAACTGCGCACCGAAGCAAGCCGGCGGCCTACCGTTGCCGCACTTTTTCCTTCGCTTTCCAGCGCCATCAAATAGGCAGCTGCATCCGCGCTGCCGGCGGTTTCAAACTTTTTTCCTCTTGCCAGAAGAAAGTTTTCATAATCCTCTATGTCAGCCAGATAGGCAGAACGGGTGGCTGCGGCAGTCCCCCTTTCCTCCTCCAGGTATACTTCAAAATCGTCAATATAATACATAAAAAACCTCGCTTAACATAATTATAGCATCGGTCAAGTTATTTTAGAACATACTTTTCCAACGCTGCGGCAATTCCGTCTTCGTCGTTGCTACCCGTTACTGCGTCTGCCGCCGCAAGAACCATGGGTTTGGCATTCTTCATGGCAATTCCCAGGCCCGCCGCCTTCAGCATGGAGATATCGTTTCCTCCGTCTCCGAAGGCCATCGTGTGCTTCATATCGATGGAGAGAAGCCCCGCCAATGTTTCCAGCGCAGTCCCCTTATTTGCTCGGATACTGTTGACCTCCGCATTATCGATGCCGGAGGTGGTAACCACGCAGTCCGGGAAATGAGCGGGAACATAATCAAAAACTGCTTCGATCAGCGAAGAATCCATGGAAAAGAACTGTGTCTTCTGCACATCCATTCCTTTTTCTTCCAGAAAAACTTTCATGTCCTCCACCGGAATGCGGTAATCGTACACATTCTGGATATAAATCGGGTTGGAAACGTAACGCTGGATGGCATCGTAATACCGCCGCTCCATATAGCCCCAGTTCCCCACGTAAACGTCAAATGCGCCGGGCAGGGTCCGGAAATAATCGATCAGCGCCAGCACCGTTTGCAGCGGCATCAGTTCACCGGCCAGAGACTTCCGATTCTTGATATCGTAAACGTCCGCACCGTTGCAGTTAATCGAATAATTGATGAAAGGAAGCGATTTGACACACGCCGGCATCGCCTCGAAGTATCTGCCGGTGCAGGGAACGATCTGTACCCCCAAAGCCGCAGCCGCAGCCAGCGCATCCAATGTTTTTTTCGATATTTTTTTATCTGTCGTCAGAAGCGTACCGTCA
Source organism: Anaerovoracaceae bacterium (assembly GCA_045643345.1). Lineage (GTDB taxonomy): Bacteria > Bacillota > Clostridia > Peptostreptococcales > Anaerovoracaceae > RUG13409. Next base: position 2,445 of record JAZUKP010000073.1, read on the forward strand.
AGATCCAGTACGATCAATTGATAATCAAGCATTAAATTACCTTCCGTATCAGTTCGGCGGCCAGCCGGTTAAATTCCCGGTACCGCACCTGACCGTTTTGCTTCAGAATAAGATAATTGCTGGCAAAACCCTCCAAATCCCGGAAATCCGCAGGGTCAAGCGGCATGGCGGACAAATCCGCGTACAGATAATCTTCCAGTTCTCCGGGCCGGATTTCCAGCCGAATCAGCCCGCTGAAGGGATCGTATTCCAGGCTGAAACCGTCTTCAAAGTAAAATACCGGCAGCATGCCGGGACAGGTCCGGGCGTCTGCCACAAAGCAGCCTGCCATTTCCCGCACGGGACGGATCCGCACGGATATATCTTCCGCACCGGGATAATCGTCCCGAACAATCATGGTATATCCCTGTTCATATACAATCTGATGGAAAGGAAGAAAGCTGCAATTCTGCGCAATGCGGGCCAGCTGCCGCACATCGTCGGCGTTATGCAGAAGAATTTTCTCCCGGAATTCCGCCTGACCGCCGGTCAGATACTTGTGGTACAGAAAGATGCAGTCCTTGCCGCTTGCCGTATCCGTCCGGGCAACCCGCAGACCCATGGCCTCCTCCACATCCCGCTGGGTCAGACCCGGCAGCAGCGGCGCGGCCTTCCAATACTTTTTCAGCCATAGATACAAATCGATATTCCAGATTTCCGGAATCTGATCTGCAAGACCGTACTGTTCTGCCCTTCGCAGAACAAAAGGCAGATCGAAATGCCTGCCGTTGTAGGTAATAATACAGTCCAGAGCCTTCAGTTCATCGATGATTTTGGTGAGCAGAAGAAACTCCGCCTGAGGATCGTCACAGAAATACTGACGAAGACCTTCCCCGTCCTCGTCACAAAAGCTGGCGGAAATAATACTGTCCCGCTCCGCTTTGAGTCCTGTCGTCTCAATATCGAAAATTGCCGTTCTTAAATCTTTTGTATATAAATTGTGCTGCATATTTTTATTGTACCATTTTTATATAAAAAAACAAAACAAACCGCAAGGGGGCAGTTTGTTTTGTCAAAAGGGGTATTGGGATTAGAGATATGTAACATCAGGGGAGATGTTACATATAAATTATAACTATTTTTTGGATTAAATCAAGCGCAAAAAAGTAAATACTTACGCCGAATAAGAATATTAAATTTTGTTAATAATCTTTCATTCTATCGTCCGAAAGCCTTTGCGCCGGCTTTCTCTTTTATACAAAAAAACCGAAATCCTCGGATTTCGGTTTTCTGGTGCGTCAGAGAGGATTCGAACCTCCAGCCTACTGATTCGTAGTCAGGCACTCTATCCGTTGAGCTACTGGCGCATATTTTCGAACGTCAAAGATTATACAACATTCGAAAATAAATGTAAAGGACATAATTACTTTTTTGCTTTTTTCTTTGCTGCGGAAGGAACATAGAACATCATGCCCACAGACATCAGCAGTGTAAAGAATACCAGGAAGTAGATCACCTGCCGGCCGCCATAGGCTTTTACGCAGCAGAAAGCCATAAATACACTGGATGCCAGTCCGAAAACGGGCAGAATAAAACGCTGCAGGAAATTAAAATCTTTTTCCTTGATGATCATGTGCAGGAAAATCGGAATGTACATCAGGTACTGCACCACGATTAGTATTTCATCCGCTTCCCAGGCAAGCAGCCATTCCGGATTTCCTGTGGTATTCAAAACAAGCGGTCCGTTAAAGCAAAGACAGCTGGTCTGGAACAGCCAGAAAGCCATGGCAATCGCACCCAGAATGCAGGACTTTAAAGGCATTCCGGTGGATTTATCGATTTCCGCCACGGACTTCGGATTCGGTCCCTGCCCTCTGATTGCCATGGAATAAAAGCCGCGCATCGTGGAAAGAATCATGCCGTTCATGGTGCCCAGGCAGGAAATCACGATAATTACCATCACGATTACGCCCACCGCACTGCCGAACATATTGGAGAATGCAATCTTCGGAAGATCGTCTCCGGCAGCCAGAATGCCCGCGGCATCCATGGTAGCGCTCATGGAATAGGTGTAAAGCATATAAATTAAAGTGCAGAACAAGGAACCGCCGATCAGCGCCACCGGAAGATCCTTTTTCGGATTCTTCAGCTCCTGGTTGATGGTAGTAGCCACGATCCACCCTTCATAGGCAAAGGCAAACGCGCATACCGCCGGAAGCACGCCGGAAGCGTCTCCGCCGGCAGAGACCGCAGATTCCGTAAAGATTGTAATTCCGTTGCCGTTGACAAAACCTGCAATGGTTCCCACGACGCCCATCACGACCAGCGGAATCAGTTTAATGACGGTCATGCTGACCTGAAGCTTTCCCGCCAGCGACGGAGACAGGGCATTGATTCCGAAACCTACAAACAGATACAACAGCGCAATGGATGCGTTGGCCTGGCCGAAAGCTTCCAGCCCGAACAAGGCACAGGTATAACGTGCGGATATATATGCAAGTGTAGAAGCAATTACCGGATAATACATGGTGGACATGAACCAGCCCAGGAAATAGGCAAAGAACGGTCCGCCCGCCACTTCCGCGTAATCGATGATTCCGTTGCACTTGGAATACTTGGTACCCATCGCGGCAAATGCGCAGGAGCAGGAAATGCAGATCAGGCCTACAATTCCGATAACCAGAAGGCTTTTTCCCATGCTTCCGCCGGTCAGGCTCAAAACCTTGACCGCCTTAAAAAACACGCCGGATCCGATAACGATACCCACAACCATGGATATGGCGGTAAATTTGCCATACCGTTTTTCCATTACATTCTTTCCATCCATAATAGACACCTCTTCGGAATTTTTGTATATTTTATGATATTCCGCCTCAGATTACAATATATACTGTATATATATTTATTATATAAACTTGTTATTTTTGCTTTAAGAGTATAAAATGGGGGTTATGAAAACACAAATTACAGAAGAAAAACAGGGAATCAATTCCCTCATCATCCGCATCCTCGCCTGCCTTTCCATGCTTTGGTCCATTCTCTGCGACTCCGGACTGGAGTTTGCCGCCAACGCAGCTATTGCAAATTGTGCAAGATGGTTTTCCTATACACTGTTCGCCTTCCTTCTGGCCCAGGGAATTCAGCATTCCAGCAACAAAAAACTGTACCTGCGCCGACTGCTGGTCTTTACGGTGCTTTCCGAATTCTGCTACGACTTCTATCACTTCGGAACGGTCTGGAACATTCAGAAGCAAAGCGTTATGCTTACCGTATTTATCAGCTTTATGATTATGCTATTATGCAGCATCATAAAGAGCCGGCTGAACAACCTGATCGTCAGTGCCTGCGCCATAGTAGGACTTACCATCGGCGGTATCAATCTGGCGAACTATTTGCGCTGCGAATTCGGAACCTACGGCATCCTGATCGCCATGCTGTTCTACACTTCTCTGGATATCAGCTACCCGAAGCTGTTTCAGATTGCGGCCATGGGACTTTACGCTTATCTGGTTACCACAGATACCGTAATCATTCTTTCCCTCGGAAATATGCAGTACAGTATTCCGATTGCGGTTTTCGCCATCTTTGCCCTGCTGATTACCTGGCTTTATAACGGCACGCGCGGTCCAAACTCCCTCGGGCTGAAAATTGTCTATTACAGCATGTATCCTCTGTTCCTGCTGGCAGTAGGACTGATGAAAATTCTGATGAAAAGTTAAAAAAAAGGCTTTACAAAACTATGAGCCGGTGCTAATATATCACTGTTGTCATGCGGCATTGGCGGAATTGGCAGACGCGTACGGTTGAGGGCCGTATGGGTAACTCCGTGGTGGTTCAAGTCCACTATGCCGCACCATTAAAAGTCCGAAGCAGTTGCTTCGGATTTTTCTTTACGATGATTCACAGAAAATCGAATGGGACCGGAAAAATCCGGTCCCATTCCTTCATTTTTATCTTCTGTTTTTCAAGACTTCCTGCCGTTTGATTTTTTTCGAGGTGGTATGGGGGGATTCTTCCCGGCGAATCACCACGGTACTGATATTTTTATAAGCAGGCAGCGGTTTACAGGCCTCGTTAAAGGCGGCCTTGAAATACTTCACCAGATCCTCATCCGTCTTTCCTGCCGCAAAATCCGACACAGGATAAACTTCCGCACAAAGACTGACTTCGTCGCCGTTCTCATCGATGTTGGAATAAACGATCAGCTCTTCCACGCCGTCGATGCCGGAAATATAATCTTCGATTTCCTCCGGATAAACGTTTTTACCGTTCTTTAAAACGATCAGATTCTTCTTTCTGCCGGTAATGTAAAGGCGGTCCCCCACCATCTTGCCGTAATCTCCCGTGGCAAACCAGCCGTCCTCCGTCAGTACCTCGGCAGTAGCTTCCGGATTCTTGTAGTAGCCCATCATAACGATGTCTCCCCTTACCACAATTTCGCCCTCGCCTTCCGGATTCGGGTCTTCGATTTTTACCTCCACGCAGGGCAGCGGAACGCCCACGGAGCGATAATCGTTATAAAACTGCCGATTTGCGGAAAGAAGCGGGGAGCATTCGGTAATTCCGTAGCCATTGATTAAATCAATGCCCACAGCGTCGAAAAAGGCTGCCAGATCCGGCCGAATGGGTGCGCCGCCGCAGACAATCATAATCAGATTCCCGCCGAAAACGTCGCGCACCTGAGCAAACATCTTTTTCCGCAGGTCGATGCCGATTTTCCGCAGATTGTTGGAGAGTTTCATGGCTTTGCGCAGTTTCTCCGCCTGGCCGGTTTTCTCCAGTGTCTTCCAGATTTTTTTATAGAAGGTCTCCACAAACAGCGGTACCAGCATTACGTATTCCGGCTTATATTTTTTGAAATTGCTCTCCACTGTCCGCAGGTTTTCGTTAATGCACAGGGTTGCGCCCTTATGCTGGGATACCAGAAGACTGCAGGTGGCTTCGTAGGTATGATTGTACGGGAGCACCGAAAGACCCACGTCAAACACCGTCATGGTCTGCAGGCCGTAGTATACGGAAGACACCAGATTATGCCGGGAAAGCATAACGCCCTTGGGCGCCCCGGTGGTTCCGGAAGTATAAACGATCTCGCCAAGACCTGCATCCTCGGGCTGCACAGAGGTAAAGCGGTCATCGCCGGAAAGCCAGAGCGATCTTCCCTTTTCTACGTAAGACCAGCCGTCTTCCACTCCCTCCGGTAATTCGTTCTTCGGCCGGAAACATACGATTTTCTTCACATTGGGAATGGCCTCCCGATTTTCCGCAAAGCACTTTCCGAAAGAACCGACGCAGAGAATCACTTCTGCGTCACTGTGGTTGATTACGTTCAAAAGATCTGTTAAAGGAAGCTCTTTGTCCACCGGAATCAGCACATTATTTGAGCTGAGCACCGTAATCTGCGTCAGGATCCATTCATAGCAGTTTTCTCCCACCATGGCGATGTGGGCATTGGTAAA
>JAZUKP010000074.1:0-7884 GCA_045643345.1 Anaerovoracaceae bacterium
GTAAATCCGGCAGCCGTTGCGCAGACAGAATACACAGATACTGTCAATCACGGAAGCTGGAAATTTATCGGCTGGGATGCGGAAGAAAAGACCGTCAACGGAGCAGACCTGCAATTTGTGGGAACCTGGGTATTCACTCCGGACATAATCCCGGTACCTCCCGAAAAAAATTCTCCGCAGACGGGTAATCCTGCGGAATGGACGTTCGATTACGTGTTCCTTTGTGTTGGACTTATCAGTTTTATCGGATCGGTGGTCTGCAGAAAGAAAAAACGGATATAGGTGTTTGATCACAAAGTAAAATTTCTTACAGAACAGGAGGGCCAGAATGGACGCAAAACAGTTATATCTCGAAAGAGAAAAAATGTATACGGATCTCTATAATAATGTGATCCCGGAAAGATTTCCCATACACGATAGTGTATCCTGGAATTTTATGATGGATTACGCAGGAAAAGATCCTCTTAAAGTACAATTCAAGTACTCTGCAGAAGAAATTCTCGAAATCGTAGAGAAAAATATGGAGATTCTTCGCGGAGATAATCAACCGCCCTGCGGATTCGGTAATCCGATTGCTTCCGCACTCAAGCAGGCACGTCAGAGCCAGATGAACTCAAGAGGCCTTTCCCAGCATCCGGAGAAATCTTACATGGATCCGGAAGAATACGATGCTTTTATTGAAAGCCCCTTTGATTATTTCCTGGAAAACATTACACCGAGAATCAATACGGCCTATGCAATCGGCGCACCGGCAAGATCGATTTTCTACGGAATGGCGATGCAGGCAAATGCGGAATTCGCGGCGAAAACAGGCTCGGTCAGCAAGTATATCAAGGATAAATACGGTTATTGGTCTGCTCCGGCAGGTTCCAGCGCACCGCAATTTGTTCCCTTTGATTTCTTATCCGACCACATCAGAGGATTTTCGAAAATAACCGTAGACATCAGAAGATGCGGACAGAAGGTGGCGGATGCCTGTGATGCACTGCTTCCGTTTGCGGCGTGGGCAGGGCATAACCCGGTCCAGACTTCTGTGGGATCCAATATGATTGCCACCCACATGGCGGCTTATCTTTCCACGAAGGATTTCGAAAAGTATTACTGGCCCTCATTTAAGGCGGTCTGCCACCACGGCGCCGAGCGTGGACAGGCAATGGCAGTTATTATAGAAGAAAACTGGGACAGATACATGGATTATCTGGAAGAACTTCCCATGGGAACTCGTTTTTCCGTTGAGCTGGGTGACCCGAAGCTCTACAAGGAAAGACTGGGCAAGAAGATGGTTCTTACCGGTTTTTACAAAGTGGATAACTTCCGTCTGCATACAAAGGAACAGTGCATCGATAAGGCGAAGGAGCTGATTGATATTCTTGCACCGGGCGGAAATTACTACTTCGCTTTGAACAAGAGCGCTCTTGTCGGCGGGGATATTAATCCGGAAAACTATGTTGCCACACTGGAATACGTTAAGGAACATAACAAATACGATAATGCAGGACAGGTTGTAAATCCGGGCATGACAAGGCTCGATACCGTGGTGCATTATGATATTCCGGAGCTGAAATCCAAGTATATCATTCCGTTTGAAGAATTTATCGGAGATTATCCGCTGCCCAGCGAGGAAGCCAGAGAAGTGGTAAAGGATGCGTATTACAAGTATCGCAGCATGCTCGGACTGGCATTCCTGCCCGGAGTCTAGGAAAAAGCTGAATAAAATGCCGCCAAATTATTCATTTGGCGGCATTTATGATTTAGGCACAAAAAAAATATTCTTTTTTTGTCTGTTTCCACTTGAAAAGTTGTAAAAAATCTGTAAAATAAATATTTATAAAATACCTATTAAAAGAAAAACTATTCTTAGGAGGACTATTATGAAGAAATTAGTATCACTGCTTCTTTGTATGTTGCTAGTTCTGTCATTAGTTGCCTGCGGATCTCCCAAAGAAGATCCGGAAACTTCCGATGAAGTTGTTATCCAGGTTCCTGCGGACGTAATGTCTATGGACCCGCAGCTGGCTACAGACGGACAATCCTTCTCCGCGCAGAACCTCTGCTTTGCAGGTTTGACCGCATTGGATGCTGACGGCAATCCGGTGGAAGACCTCGCACAGAGCATTGATGTCAGTGCGGATGGATGCACATATACTTTCAAATTAAGAGAAACCTACTGGTCCAACGGCGATAAGGTTACTGCAAACGACTTCGTTTATGCATGGCAGAGACTGGTTGACCCGGCCCTTGCTTCCGACTATAACTGGCTTCTCGAAACTGCAAACGTGGTAAATGCAGACGCATACGATCCCGAATCCGGACATACTCCGGCAGACCTGGGTGTTAAGGCAATCGACGACAGCACTCTCGAAGTTCAGCTGACTCAGCCTACAGGCTTCTTCCTGCAGATCGTGTCCTTCCCGTCCACATTCCCGCTCAACCAGAAGTTCCATGAGTCTGTAGGAGATCAGTATGCACTGTCCATGGACAACATGATCTTCTGCGGACCGTACAAGATGACCTCTTGGGACGGCGGCTACGGATACTCCTTCGAGCTGAACGACAAGTATTTCGATTATGAAAACTATAAGGCAAAGTATGCGCCTAAGCTCTCTTTCCGTATTGTAGCAGACTCCCAGTCCGCTCTGATGGAATATGAAAAAGGAAACCTGGACTATGTTGCTCTTTCCGGTGCACAGGTTAAGGCAAATGAAAAGATGGAAGGCTTCAACGCCAGACTCGGTTCCTACACCTTCTATCTGATTGAAAATATCAACTACATCAAGAAGGGTGCCAACGATGCAACCGGCAACCTGAACGTAAGAAAAGCAATCTCTTATGCAATCGACAGAGAAGATATTGCCACCGCACTGAACGACGGCTCTGTTGCAGCAGCGGGTCTTGTACCGTTCAAGCTGGCAGCAAATCCGGAAAACGGAAAAGACTTCCGTGAAGATGCCGGATCTCTGGTAGAATTCAATGTGGATAAGGCCAAGGAATGCTACGCGGCAGCGAAGGCGGAACTGGGCAAAGACATTTCTCTGGATCTGATGTATTCTTCCGACCAGGGTGACCCCGAAATTACTGCAGCAACCCGTATTGCAGCACAGCTCGAAGAAGTTGGCTTTACCGTAACTCTGAATGCACAGCCGAAGAAAACTCGTCTGAACGTATATCAGCATGTAAACGATGCAGATGCCGACAATCCCGCAAAGTATGCAAACTTTGATGTTTCCCTCACACGTTGGGGTCCGGACTACGGCGATCCGCAGACCTATATGGATCTGTTCATCAGTGCCAACACCAGCAACAACAACGGCGGCTACATGTCCGACAAGTATGATGAATGCATCGAGAAGGCTGAATCCGCAGGAACCTCCGCAATCGACAGATGGAACTACTTCATCGAAGCAGAAAAAGCTCTTGTTGCGGAAGACTTCGGTATTGCTCCGGTTTACCAGAACGGCGGCGCATGCCTCATCAATCCGCGGATGAGCGGAATTGAATTCCACTCTGCAAGCGTAGACGTATTCCGTCACATTGTAGTAAAGTAATTTTATACGAAAATATATACTGTAGTTATTAGAGCGATAATTTACATTATCGCTCTAATTATTAATAAGAGAAAAAGGAGGAAGCATGAAAAAATATTTAGCAAAGAGACTTCTGGTCTCTGTGGTAACATTGTTAGTTATTTTACTAGTGCTTTTCATCTTAATGGATTTAATGCCCGGTTCTCCGTTCAACGACGAAAAGCTGACGGAGCAGCAAAAGGCAGTATTGTATGAAAAATACGGTTTGGATAAACCTGTCCTGCAGCGATTTTGGACCTATGCCAAAAATATGCTGACAGGAGATTTCGGCGTATCTTATACCATAAATAAGAACTTTGCCGTAAGAGATATGCTGGCCGGACGTCTGAAAATATCCCTTCTTGTGGGTGCGTTGGCCATGGTGTTCGGTACGATATTGGGACTTGCCCTGGGAATTGCTGCCGCTTTGAAGCATAATACCTGGGTAGACAATTTATGCAGTGTTTTGTCGGTTATCGGTGTTTCCGTGCCATCCTACGTGTGCGGACTTCTGCTGTGTTATTTCCTTGCCTACAAGTTCGGATGGTTCCCGATTCTGTATGACAAAAACATGGCAGTATTTTCTTTGATCCTGCCGGCGCTGGCACTGTCTGTATCTCCCACGGCAAACATCGCAAGATTCACCCGTTCGGAGATGATTGATGTAATGAATTCGGATTACATCACCCTGGTGCAGTCCAAGGGCGTAAAAAACTATAAAGTAATTGTCAAACATGCACTTCGCAACACGATGATCCCGATTATTACGGTAATGGGACCGATTCTGGTAAACCTGCTCACAGGTTCCAGCGTGATTGAAAAAATATTCGGTATTCCCGGCATCGGAAATCTGATGATTATGGGAATCCAGAACAACGACTATAATGTCACGATTTCCTGTTCGTTTATTTATTCTGTAATGTATGTGGTGATGATGCTCATCGTGGATGTTCTCTACGGTATTATCGATCCTCGTATCAGAATCACAAAGGAGGAAAAATAATGAGCCCGGAAGAATTAATGGATCATGAGTTTTATGAAAACGATTTTGAATTCGCTCATGCTGCCAATGAAAAACTGGTAGATAAGAATTACAAGGCCACCTCCTATCTGAAGGATGTCTGGAACAATTTCCGGAAGAATAAGGGTGCCATTATCGGTTTTATCATTGTAATCGTATTTATTTTCATGGCTATTGTGGGTCCCTCCATCAATGACCATACCTATAAGTCTATAATTAAGGGGCATGAATACCTGACACCGCGCATTTCCTGGCTGGAAAATCTGGGCATTTTTGACGGAACCTACAAGGGAAGCAATGTGTACGAAGGAGAGCTCCAGGACGTCTATTACTGGTTCGGCTCGGATGACCAGGGGCGGGACATCTGGACCCGTGTATGGTCCGGCACCCGGGTGTCCCTGATTATTGCTTTTGCCGCGGTAGTGGTGGATGTGTTCATCGGTATGGTTTACGGTATGATATCCGGCTTCTTCGGCGGGAAGGTGGATATGTTCATGCAGCGATTTGCCGAGATCCTGAACGGGGTACCGACCTTGGTGGTGGTAACGCTTCTGGGTCTGGTGCTTCCTGCGGGTATGACCTCCATCATCTTTGCATTGGTCCTGACAGGCTGGATTTCCATGGAAAGAATTGCCCGTGCACAGGTACTGAAAGTAAAAGAGCAGGAGTTCGTGCTGGCTGCCAGAACTCTGGGCGCAGGAAAATTCACCCTGATTTTCAAGGAGATTCTTCCGAACATTTTCGGTCAGGTAATCGTAACTTCCATGTTCTCGATTCCGAACGCGATTTTCCTGGAAGCTTATCTTTCCTTCCTGGGACTTGGCGTTCCTCAGCCGCTGGCATCTTTGGGATCTCTGGTTTCCGACGGATACAAGTGCATGACCACGTTCCCACACATTCTTGCCTTCCCGGTAATTGCAATGTCCGTGCTGATGCTGGCTTTTAACCTTTTTGCAGATGGTCTTCGGGATGCTTTCGATCCCAAGATGTTAAACAAGTAGGGAGGTTTTTATGGAGTCAATCAAAAGAGATAAAAAAGATCGTGTTTTATCGATTCGTGATCTTTCCATATCGTTTAAAACCGCCTATGGCAAGGTTAACGCCATTCGCGGGGTTCGTCTGGACCTTTTCCGTGGGGAAACCATCGCCATCGTAGGAGAATCCGGCAGCGGAAAATCCGTTACCGTAAAAACGCTGATGGGCATTCTGGATTCCAACGGAGAGATCGATTCCGGCTCTATTGTCTTTAACTATAAAAATGAGAAGGGCGAAGAGGAAAGCGTAAATCTGGTAAAGATGTCTCAGAAGGATATCCGCCAGACCCTTTGCGGCAAAAAAATCGCCATGGTGTTCCAGGATCCAATGACTTCTCTGGACCCCACTATGCAGATCGGAAAGCAGATTATGGAGCCCATGCTGGAGCATCTGGGCATCAGCAAGGCAGAAGCCAAAGAGCGGGCCATTAAGCTGATCGAAGAAGTAGGTCTGGACAATCCGGAGAAGCGCTTCAAGCAGTATCCCCATGAACTTTCCGGCGGAATGCGGCAGAGAGTGGTAATTGCCATTGCCATTTCCTGCACCCCGGACATCCTGATTTGCGACGAGCCCACCACCGCTTTGGACGTAACCATTCAAGCCAAGATTCTGGAGCTGATTAAAACGATTCAGAAGAAAAACAATATTTCCGTTATCTATATTACCCACGATTTAGGCGTTGTAGCCAAGGTTGCGGACTATGTGGCGGTAATGTATGCCGGCAGAATCATCGAGAAGGGCAATATCAACGAGGTATTCTACGATCCCCGGCATCCGTATACCTGGGGACTTCTTTCCAGTATGCCGGATATCGACACCAATTCCAGAAGATTGTATGCCATTCCCGGATCTACGCCGAATTTGATGGAGCGCATCGAAGGAGACGCTTTTGCGCCAAGAAATCAGTTTGCTTTGAATATTGATTACCGCATAGAGCCGCCGATGTATGACGTAGGCGGGCAGCACAGAGTCTGCAGTTGGCTGGCAGATTCCCGGGCACCGCAGGTGGAATTCCCGGAGGAACTGAAGGAAAAGCTGGAGAAAATGAAAAAGGAGGCAGCAATATGACAGAAGAAAGAACTCCTTTACTGCATGTGGAAAACCTGAAGCAGTATTTCAGAAGCAGCAAGACCTTTACTACGAAGGCCGTGGACGGTATCAGTTTTGATATTTACGAAGGGGAGACCTACGGACTGGTTGGAGAATCCGGCAGCGGAAAATCTACCACGGGCAGATCCATTATTCGCTTATACGAGCCGACAGACGGTAAAATAATTTTTGACGGCAGAGATGTTTCCGGAAAACTTTCCAAGGAAGATGAGCGTTTTCTGCGCACCAATATGCAGATGATTTTCCAGGATCCTATGGCTTGCCTGAATCCGAGAAAAAAGGTGGAACAGATTATTTCGGAAGGACTGATTCTGCACAATCTCTGCAATTCCCGGGAGGAAATCGAAGAGAAAGTAGATTTTATTCTGGATAAGGTAGGACTTTCCAAAGAACAGAAGACAAGATTTCCGCACCAGTTTTCCGGCGGTCAGCGGCAGCGTATCGGCATTGCCCGGGCACTGGTCATGAACCCGAAGCTGGTAATCGCGGATGAGTGTATTTCCGCTCTGGATGTATCCATTCAGGCCCAGGTGGTCAATCTGATGAAGGATATTCAGGATGAGCTGGGAACCACTTATCTGTTCATTGCTCACGATCTTTCCATGGTAAAGTACATCAGCGACCGCATCGGGGTAATGCATCTGGGACATATTGTGGAAACCGGTACAACGGATGAGATATTCCAGAATCCGGTACATCCTTACACAAAATCTCTGCTGTCGGCCATTCCGCATCCCAATCCTATTGTGGAAAAGGCCCGGACGGTTACTTCCTACAGCAAGGACGAGCTTGGTATCGATTATACCAAGGGCGTTGAGCATCAGCTGACACCTACCCATTCGGTACTCGCCACGGAGGAAGAATTCGAAAAGTGGATGAAAGAATAATAGAAAGTAAAGAGCCTGAAATATCAGGCTCTTTTTTATTGTCTGCAGCTGAAGGTTTTCTAAAAACATTTTATAAACAATTAGAAAATGTATAAATTAGAAATAGACATGAAATTCGAAATGCGTTATGATATATAAAATGTTGCAAGGAGGCGGCAGCGGTGGTCAGCCACGTCAGTACATTGGGGATCAGCGGGATCGGCGGGTATCCCGTTTCGGTCGAGTGTTTTATCACAAACGGATTGCCCGGTTTTGAGATCGTCGGTCT
>JAZUKP010000075.1:0-3151 GCA_045643345.1 Anaerovoracaceae bacterium
ATCGGCGGAAAGCTGATGAATACGGTGGCGCCCAAGGACAGGGATATCGCCATGGTTTTCCAAAGCTATGCACTTTATCCGCATATGACGGTATACGAAAATATGGCTTTTTCCTTGAAAATGAACAAGGAAGATAAGGACGAAATCGACAGGAAAGTGCGGGAAGCTGCAGAAATTCTGGATATTACGGAATATCTGGGGCGGAAACCGAAGAACCTTTCCGGTGGTCAGCGGCAGAGAGTTGCCATCGGACGCGCCATTGTGCGGAATCCTTCCGTATTTTTGATGGACGAACCACTTTCCAATCTGGATGCCAAGCTGCGCAACCAGATGCGGGCGGAGATCATCAAGCTCCACGAAAAGGTGGACACCACCTTTATCTACGTTACTCACGATCAGACGGAGGCGATGACTCTGGGCGACCGCATTGTGGTAATGAAGGACGGATATATTCAGCAGATCGGTACACCGACCGAGGTGTATAACAATCCGAAGAATTTGTTTGTGGCGGGCTTTATCGGAAGTCCGCAGATGAACTTCTTTGATGCGGATTTGATTAAAGAAGGAGATAGCTATTCTGTGGAACTGGAAGGCTTCCGGACGAAGCTTTCTGCGGAGAAGGCGGGAAGATTATCCGCTTCCGGAACAGCATCCCAGAAAATCACCCTCGGCGTGCGGCCGGAGAATATGGTTCTATCGGAAGAGGGCGTTCACAGCCGCATCGATTTGGTGGAAATGATGGGTTCGTCTTTGAATCTGCACGTAAGTGTTGCCGGAAAAGATTCTATCATTGTGATTCATGAAATGCAGAGAGGATTCGGCTTAAAGAAAGACGATGAAATCTGCTTTGCGGCGAAGCCGGATGCGATGCACCTCTTCGATCCGGAGACGGGAAAGAATCTGGAATACGAATAAAATATAAAACGATGCAAAAGGCCGGCGGGAATCCGCCGGTCTTGTTGTTTTAAAGAATCTGTTCGTCCGTATTTTTATTTACAAAAACATAATTATTTTCCCAGGCGGGAATGCAGGGACTGTGACGCAGATAGACCAGATAATCCGGATAAAGGGAAAGTACCTGGGCCGGAATGCGCCATAAGTCATCCAGCCGGTGATAGGCTGCAATCAGCAGGTTCGGGTGATGGTTCCGGATCAGCTGTGCTGCACCGCGGATGGCCTTTTCTTCCCAGCCCTCCAAATCCATTTTAACCAACAGACTGTCGGTAGGGAGGTTTTCTTTTCTGCAAAGCTCGTCTACGGTAAAAAAATCCGTAGGAATATACTTTTTTGCTCCGGATCCCCGGCCGGAACCTTTGGGAAACAGGACGCTTTCGTTTCGGTCTCCGACGCCGCAGCGCAGCGTCCGGATGCGGAGACGGTCTTTTGCAAAATCCGCCAGCTTCCGAAAATTGCGTTCTTCCGGCTCTGCGGCAAAAATTGTGTGATAATCCGGAACAAGTCTTTCAAACAGGGCGGCGGTATCTCCGGTATAGGCGCCCAGATCCAGCAGGTCGGTGCAGGGCAGCGCCAGCTTCCAGCATTCTTCCTCCGGGGTTTCGATGGCAAAAAGATAGGACAAATCACCGCTCAGCTTATATCGGATCGTGTTTTTCAGAACCCGGCGGCTCTGGTCATCCGCCAGTCTTTCCGCCAGTGCCTCAAATTGCGGTCGGTGCTTTTGATAGTATTCCTCATCGAAAAATCCGTCGCCCGCTACGGGCAGATCCGGTGCATAGAGGGGATGCTTTGCGGAGATTTCACGGATCTGTGCCAGAACTTCCGGCCGATCGGTGCCGAAGCAAAGCAGAATAACAAAATCCTTCAGCCGTGCCTCAATCTGCGCCAGGGTTTCCAGCGGAAAGCCGAGGAAGCATTTCTCTTTGAGAAATGCTTCACTTACCATAATCCCGCTTATGTCAACACCGTTTTCGGAAAGTTTTGCGGCCACTTTTTCCGCGATATTGTTCATTCCGTAGAGAACCACGGGCGGTTTTTCTTCCTTCAGTTTTTGCCAGAGATCTTTGCAGTCTTCCATAGGATGCTTTTGTCTGCGGATTATTCCAGGTCGGGAAATCCCAGCTGACGGAGTGCTTCAAAAAGAATGATATTGGCAGAATTCGCCAGGTTAAAGGAACGCAGCCGGGTGTTTTCACTCATGGGAATGCGGATGGCCTTGTCCATATTTGCGTAAATAAAATCTTTGGGCAGTCCGGCAGTTTCCCGGCCGAAAAGAAGCATATCTTCGTCTTGGTAGCTTACCTCGGCGTAGTGCTGCTGCGCCTTGGTGGTGGCCAGCCACATGCGGTGGCCTTTGTATTTCTCCAGGAAATCCTCCAGGCTTTCGTGAATTTCCACGTTTACATAAGGCCAGTAATCCAGTCCGGCCCGTTTCAGATATTTATCTTCCAAAGAAAAACCCAGCGGTTTTACCAGATGCAGCACCGTGTTGGTGGCAGCACAGGTTCTGGCAATATTTCCGGTATTGGAGGGAATTTCCGGTTCTACGAATACAATATGAAGTGACATTTTTTCTCCTGTATATTTAATTTTTTTCTTCTTTATGATATTATCACAATTCGGATAAACTGGTACAGTTTTTTAAGGAGGAACATCTATGCCGCCGCTTACAAAAGAACAGATTGAAGCAAAACTGCGGGCCATTCAAAAAGGAATGGCGGTTGCGGGTCTCGGTTTTACGGAAGAGCAGATTCTGAATGCCCGGCAGGATCCGGAAAAGCTTAAGATTCATGAACTTGCCCGGACCGTGGCGAACTTTCGGAAAAACAGCGATGCACTGGCGAATAAATACAGTTCCATTCCCCGATTCCAAAAGAAATTTATGCGAATTGCGGGATACTATATGGACAGCTCCGGTACGGAGGAAGCAAACCGGAAGAATATCGAACTGGCGATGCAGCTTTCTACCAAGGAGGGCTGCCAGAGTTTTGCCCGCAGGGTTGCGGGAGACTTGCTGCGCATGGACCTTTCCGAGTGTATGTTTTACGGTACCGCAGAGGAAGCGGTACGCTTCTATGCGGAGCATCAGAGAACGGTGGAACTGGGATGGGTGGCATTGGATCTTCTCAACGACGGTTCTGACTATCTGGAGCCTGCCGTGGTGGATGCCATTAAAGACCGAATGACCATCTTC
>JAZUKP010000076.1:0-5894 GCA_045643345.1 Anaerovoracaceae bacterium
AAGGGATGTAAGATTGGATAAATTTATAAATTATCGCAAAATTATAATTTTTATTCATTTCCAGCATTTCTATTTCCACGACCTGTTTCACAAGATTCTCCATGCATTTGAAGCGTTTCGGAGATGTTGTGCGGCGTAGTCGAATCATTTGAACGAGGAGATATTATTCAATGAACAGCTTTCTCAAAAAAACGCTGGTATTGCTGCTTGCCGCAGTGATGCTGATATCCCAATTTCCTGCAGCAGTTTTTGCCGGCACAGGAAACCGGGATGGCAGCATTTACAAAGAGGGCAGCTATACCGCAGAAAAAATCACAAATCCCGATAAGGGGGAGGGTGAGGCCGACGGTCTGGAGATTGGCGGAGACCGGGTGAATTCTTACGCCTGGTGCATGGCACAGACCGGAGATAACATCTATATCGGTAGCAATCGTAATTTCCTGTATTACGGTATTGTGCAGTATATTCCGGAATTAAAGGATGATCCGGAAAAGTTCAATGCACTGCTGGATACCGTTACCAACGGGGAACTGATGTCCTACTATATCGATGCCAACGGTGAGAAACAGCCGGAAACACCGCTGCATTACTGGATGGAAACCGCGAAGGCCTGCATCGTTAAGTACAACACGAAGACCGGAGAACTGGAAACCTATTTCGACTCCGCAGATTATCCCATGAACGACCCGCAGCACGGATGGATTTACGGATTCCGCGGTGCCATTACCTTCCGGGATACGATCTACATGAACGCTATGAAGCTTTCTCTGGGTGCCAACGGTACAATCAACGTAAGCAGTATGCTGTACCGCATTACCAACGATATGGATAAGCCGGAAGTGGTGGAAGGCCTGGGCGGCGGTGCAAACCTTCGCGCCATGAGTTTAAGCGAAGATGGTAATACGCTTTATCTTGGCGGTACGGAAGCAGTCACCGACGAAAACGTCGATTTTAAGCCGGTTGTATACAAGACAACGGATGGTGTAAATTTCGAAAAGATTCTCAGCTTTGAAGAGGCTGTATTTGAACCGTATATTACCAAGGGTGCTGGCTACTGGTCCGGTGCAAACGGAGACGTATGGGACATCGTGGAATTCAACGGTGATCTGTATATGACTTTTTGGACAGAATTGGGTTCTCCCCTTTTCAAGGGTGAATACAATGAAACTGTCGGCAAGTGGGAATGGTCTGAACTTGCCGGGGACGGAGATTCTCCGTATCCTATCGGACTGGGCTCTATTTATACCCAGGCCATGACACCGTACGTATTTAAGGGAGATTTGTATTTTATTACTTTCTCCGACGCGGTAAAAGCGCTGCAGCAGTCCGCGGAAGCAATGTTCAAATTCCTGAATCAGGATAAGGAAGCCCGCGATATCAATGATGTTTTTGACGGGCTGGTAAACATTGAAAATGTAATCAAAAATCAGACCTGCGTGTTCCGCCTTACTGCGGACGGTAAGATGCAGATGGTGGTCGGAAACGAATCCAGATGTCCGGAATCCATTGAATTTGCGGCAGAACTTGGCTCCGGATTCCATCCTCAGGGAACCGAGACCAGCACTACAACTTACAACTGGCGTGCAGCAGTATATAACGGAAAGTTTTATGTCGGCACACTGGACTCCTATTCCATCTATAAGTATGTAACAAAGCTTACCAACGGAGATCTTCTGAATATGAATGAGGAAGAGTTCCGTCAGCAGCTGGAATATGCCAGAGTGCTTCTGGAAAAGATTCTGGAAGAAGGGGCAGAGGATCCTGAAGAACCGCTGTCTGTGGAAAATGTGAAGAATAAGCTGACCGAGGCAGCGGCAATTACCGAAGATCTTGCAATCGAATGCGATGCACAGATGCTTGCAAATGCGCTGCCGGGCGGCGCAGATCTCCAGAGCGATGAGGATGATGACCTGGAAAAGCTGTATGATGCTTTGACAACGGTTCAGCAGAATCTGGACAAAGAAGCGACAGTTGATTTTATTCATGAGGCTTTAAAGAATATTTCGGAATCCAAGGAGCAGTTAATGCTTCTGCATGAAAAGGTTCTTGCTCTGAAAGAAGAGTACGAGGATACTCCGGAAGTCGTGCAGGCCCTGGATATCGTGGATGCGATTATTCTGCGTGTTCACGACGGTCTGCTCAACATCAATAAAGAAGGACTGGATAGATATATCCTGATTTCCGAAACGGTTGCGGCAAACGAAGATCCTGGATTTGTACTTTACTGCACGGAAGATGGTGTGCACTACGATACCGTAACCTTAAACGGCTTCGGCGATCAGTACAATTACGGTGTCAGAACCCTTCTGGCAACGGAAGACGGTCTGTTCCTGGGTACTGCCAATCCGTTCTTCGGCGCGCAGCTTTGGAAGATTGACGACGGTCACGAATGTGCAGATGAAGATAAGGACCATCTCTGTGATGTCTGCGGAAAGACCCTTTCCGAATGCTCCGATGAGGATAAAGACCATTACTGCGATTATTGCGGCGAAAAGCTTTCCGACCATGTGGGCGTTCTGGTCGAGGGACTTGCCCCGACCACAGAGCATGCAGGCTACAAGAGCTATTACGCCTGCGAATGCGGCAAATTCTTTGAAGATGAAGCCTGCACCATAGAAATTCCCGATCTGGAGGCATGGAAATCCGAAGGCGGCAGAGGTTACCTGCCCAAGCTGGAAAGCCCCGTTTCTCCGGATACCGGAGATTTCGACAGTCTGAACCTTTGCCTGATTCTGGCGGGTATTTCCGTTGTGGGTCTTTGCTGCGTCGTGGTTTTTCGCAGAAAGAGAAGCGTTGAGAAATAAACGAAGAACATAAAAAATAAAAGACTTATAAAAGGGAAAGCCATCCGGAAATTACGGGTGGCTTTCATTTTCTTTCAGTTCGCGCAAAATACGCTGTTTTCGACGGATTTTTATGTTATAATTTTGAAGATATTGTTAAGATTGTGTGTTTTGGCAGGTGTTCCTATGCGAGATTTATTGATTGTCCGTCCGTTTAACTGGGTGTTTTTTTTGCTGATTGCCGCGCATCTGGCGGCAACGTTTTTACTGATTAAAAAATACCGGGAGACCGACGAGGAAACGAAAAGAAAGTTTGTGGCCAGGCTGTATGTCATAACCTTTGTTATTTTTGTATTGTACAAGGCGCTGCTTCCTCTGGATCAGGAGTATATGCTGATTTATCCGGAAAACTGGGGGGAATTTACCTACTGGAACGAACTGCCTTTTAATCTTTGCAATGTGACGCTGCTGTTTCTTCCCGTGGCAATGTGGACCAAAAACCGGACCATTACCACCTTTTGCTTCTTCGGGGCAACCTTCGGCCCGCTGCTTTCGCTGCTGATGCCGCTGACCGGATTCGCCGGCTATAGTCTGCTCAGCATCCATGTGGCGGGGTATTATTACACCCATCTTGTGATTCTGATGGCACCGCTGTTTTTGTCGGGACTGAACCTTTACCAACCGAAATACAAGGATATTCCGTATTTTATGCTGGCGCTGGTTTGTGTGGGTGCGGTGATGTTCGGGGTCAATATTGTCCTTCGAAAAACAGGACTCTGCCCGAAAGCCAATTATTTCTTCACGATTGATCAGGAAAAGAATCCGCTGCTGGAGATGCTTTATCGGTGGATTCCCATTCCTTTCGTATACTCACTGCCGATTGCTCCCGTGTTCGGCCTGGCCGGCTGCGGCGTAACTGCGATTTATTATCTCTTTACAAAGAAAAAATCTGTAAAATGACCGAAAAACTATTGCACAACTGGGAGGAGAGCCGCCTGATTCGCGATATCGAGGAAGGTGTAATGATTCTGGACATGACCGGTACGGTGGTTCAGATGAATGCTGCTGCCTGCCGTCTGCTTGGTCTGGACGAGTCCTTCGTAGGCGAAAAGTTTGCGGAACTGATGGCAAAGCATCCCTCTGCGGAAAACGACGATTTTTACCAGATGGTGGCGGTTCTGCCGAAGCTGAAAGAGCGGCTGATCCGCAAAAGTGTTCCTTATGTTCGGTCTGACGGAAGAAGGCTCTGCCTTTCTGTGAGCAGTTCATTTCTTCTGGATGACGCGGAAGAATACCGCATTGGTATTTTTCTGTCCTTCTCCGACGAAACAGAAGCCGAAGCGCTGAGGGAAAAGGTTGTTTCTTCCGCGAAAATTTTTATCGTGCTTCTGAGCGTCATGTGCACCTGGATTTTTATTTTTGCTATCTGGGATTTCGGCGGCAGACAGCTGGATACGGCAGTGCTCAGCAAGCTTCTGATTATTATTGCCTTGATTCCCGCTATTATCGTAAAGCGTGGGCTGAAGCTGAGCCTGCGGGAAGTGGGCCTGGAAACGAAAGGCATAAAAAAAGCAATTCTTACGGACTGCCTGATAACGGTGGGCGGACTTGTCGCCATGGTGCTGGTAAAGCTGGCGATTATGAAAATTTCCCCCGGCTTTTTTACCCCGGGACTGCCTTTTATCCGCTGGAATAAGTACCCGTTTTCCGAGTATATTATTTACGCGGTTTCGGTGATTTCGCAGGAGTTTATCAGCCGCGGTATGGTGCATGAATGTATGCGCCGCATCATTCCCGGAAAAAACAGCGAAGGTCTTGCCATTTTGCTGTCGGCCGTTATGTTCGGCGCTCTGCACGTGCATGTGGGCTTTGTTTATATGATTGGTGCCACTGCGCTGCTTGGCGTGCTGGGTATCATCTACCGCAGGCAGAACACCATCTGGGGTCTTTGCATTCCGCATTACGTGCTGGGTATGGTGCTGGGCATGCTGGATTTCGTGGCGTATTAGGACCGGATGGAATAAGAAATATAAAACCGATGCTTTCGAGGCATCGGTTTCTTCTTTTTCTACAGCATATTGATCAGCCAGGCAAAGGCGCCGCACAAAACCGCCAGAATGCCTGTCACAATCAAGTGCGCCTTAATGTGCATTTTTAAGATGCCGAAAAATTCCCGGATAAAGCCGTTGGGCCAGAAGTACCATTTTGTATCGCCCGCGATGCCCTGGGCGTTCAGTCCGGCCTTTCTTGCCAGAATGCCGCTGCGCAGCATGTGGTAGTTGGTAGTGGCAAAAGCTACTTTTGCATCCGGCTTTATTTCCTCAATCAGCTTTTTGGAAAAGACCATGTTTTCCCAGGTATTACGGGATTTTTTCTCGGGGAAAACTTCGTAATCCTCCGCACCGTGGGTCAGAAGATAAAGTTCCATGGCGGAACCTTCGCTGATGACCTCGTTGGGCCCCTGACCGCCGGAAGGAACGTATTTTAAGGGTTTGCCGGAAGCGATCTCCTGCTCCCAGGCAAAGCGTACCGCCCGGTTGACCCGGCCCTTTAAAAGCGGCAGCAGGCCACCCCGCTTGTCGATGGAGCAGCCGAGAATAATAATAAAATCTTTATCGTAATCCGGTTTCTGGTGGGCCGCCTTCCATCCCATGATGACCGCGCCCGCAAAGGTGCATTCCAGATAGCAGAGCAGGGTCAGAAGGAACAGCGGAAAGAACAGATTTTTCGGAAGATGGTCTGCAATGAAATAAACGGCCACGGTACCTCCGATATACAGTCCGGCGACAATCAGGCTCAGGGCATTGGTCAGGCGGAAGCCCTCATGGCGGATCAGGGAGATATTGCTGATCCCCACCAGTACGCTGATTCCCACAATAAAAAGAGCACCCCAGAAGGAAAATTCCCGGGGAAAACTGCGCACGAACTGCAGCAGATCCGCGGGGCTGACGCTGCAAAAGCCGCCGGCGGCGAAAATATCCGCACCCAAAGCGGCGGCCAGTACGGTCAGAAAGAGTATCATTCCGGTCAGTACGATGTTTTTATACATATAAAGAGTCTTCTTCAGACAGAGGCAGAGAACCGTAATCAGCAGCAGAATCAGGACAATCA
>JAZUKP010000077.1:0-4079 GCA_045643345.1 Anaerovoracaceae bacterium
CCAGTCCGCAACAAATCTTTCCAGTCTGCCGATGCCGACGGAGTCGCCGTTAAAGCCGCGGGCGCATCTGCCTTCACACTGGCTTTCCTGAGGGCATACTCTGCCGCATACTGCGGGCAGTGCGCTGTCCTGAGAAATTACCTGATAGGCGCCTTCAAAATCTTCTTCGCGGATCTTTGCGATGAATTTCGGAATCTGAATGCCTACCGGGCATCCCTTTACGCATTCCGGATTTGCGCAGTCTGCGCATCTGGCAGCTTCGTCCAGTGCGATTTCCTTGGTATATCCCAGAGCAACTTCCTTAAAGTTCTTGTTTCTAACGTCGGGTTCCTGGGAGGGCATGGGGTTCTTATCAAAAGAAAGGTTAAACATCTACTTTGCCTCCTTCTTAAAGAGGTTGCACGCCTCGTCATATGCATGTTTTTCGAATTCTCTGTACATGGTGCCTCTGTCCATGGCTTCGTCGAAATCTACCAGATGTCCGTCGAAGTCCGGTCCGTCAACACAGGCGAACTTGGTTTCGCCGCCTACGGTCAGTCTGCAGCCGCCGCACATGCCGGTACCGTCGATCATAATCGGGTTCATGGAGACCACGGTGGGGATGTTGTATTCTTTGGTGAGCAGGCAGACGAACTTCATCATGATCAGCGGTCCGATGGCGATAACTTCGTCGAAGGTTTCACCGGCTTCCAGCATTTCCTTCAGCGGGGCGGTAACGTTGCCCTTGGTGCCGTAGGAGCCGTCGTCTGTCATCATGAAGAAGCGGTCGGAGCAAGCCTTGAATTCATCTTCCAGGATGACCAGGTCCTTATTGCGGAATCCGATAATGGACGTAACTTCCGTGCCGTTGGCGTGGAGCTTCTGGGCTGTGGGGAGTGCAATGGCGTTTCCTACACCGCCGCCCACTACGCAGACCTTCTTAAAACCGTCGCATTCGGAGGGCTTACCCAGCGGACCTACGAAGTCCTGAATATAGTCGCCTTCTTCTTTGTGGTTTAAAATTTCCGTGGTTGCGCCTACGATCTGGAAAATGATTGTAACGGTGCCCTTTTCTCTGTCGTATCCCGCTACGGTAAGCGGAATTCTTTCTCCTTCTTCATCGACGCGAAGGATGATAAACTGTCCCGGCTCTGCCTTTCTGGCAACGAACGGAGCTTCTACCTCCATCAGTGTTACAGTCGGGTTCAATACTTTTTTCTTAACGATTTTGTACATGGATAAAACCTTCTTCCACTAACACACAAACTTATTTATTTAATTATATACTTTCGAAAAAATGAAATACAAGACACAGATTCGGCAGAGTTGTACCACCGAAAAGTTTGTTATTCCAAAAAGTAATACATCGTTTTTACCGGACGAATCCGTTTCCGGATGACAGACTTATCACCCGGACTTCCGCCTTCGGAGGACCGATTTATACACCAAGCGTCAGTTCCCGGATGGCTGCCGCCGTATCGGAAGCAAGCATGGAAACCGCACCGTTTTCGGCCTGCGCCAGTTCTCCGGCCCGCCCATTGATCCAGGCGCCCGCCGCTGCTGCCATCAGCAGATTGTCCGCATTACAGCCCAGAACCGCCGCAAGAATGCCGGAAAGCACGTCACCGGAGCCCGCCGTGGCCATGCCCGGGCAGCCCCGGTCCACCAGCAGGGTTTCCCTGCCGTCGGTTACCACGGTGGTGGGACCCTTCAGAAGCACCACGGCTTTCAGTGCCGCTGCCAGCGCTTCCGCAGATTCGATAGGCTTTTCCTGCACATCGGAAACCGTGCAGTCCGCCAGCCGTGAAAATTCTTTTACGTGGGGTGTCAGCACCAGCTTCGCTTTGGTTGCCAGGATCTGCTCCCGGGGCGTTTTTGCCAGGGCCGACAGGCCGTCGGCGTCAATCAGCAAAATGCCGCTGTAGTTCTCCAGCAGATACTGCAGACACTTTTCGGTCTCCGGCGTATTGCCGATGCCCATGCCGATAGCAATCACCCGGTACCGGCTGCAGAGCCGGTCCAGCTCCTCCGCGCAGAACTGCACTTCGCCCTCCCGGTCGCTTAGGGGGAACACCGTGCATTCCAGTGTATTTTCAGAAATCAGAGGCGCAATGCTCCGGGGCACCGCCACGCTCACCACGCCGGCACCTGCCCGCATGGCGCAGTTGGCCATGGTCGCCAGACGGATGGCACCGCTGTATTCCAGGGAACCGCCCACCAGAGCAATATAACCGTAGTCGCCTTTATTGGAGAAATTTGCCCGGGGCGGAAGGCATGCCGCCGCGTCCTCTTCCTCCACCAGATGATAAACCCGCTCTACGGGCTGAATCAGAATATCCGCGTTCTCCTTCCGCAACATGGCGTCTTTCGCCTTGTTTAAGAAGTGACCCGGTTTGTAGCCGCCGATGGAAACCGTCAGATCCGAGCGGACGAAAATCTCGCCCAGACCGTTGTTCCCGTTCAGGCCGCTGTTGATGTCCACGCTTACCACATAGGGACGCCTGCCGGGAGCAAACCGTTTAAAAATGGCAGTTTGCTGCGCTTTTTCCCAAAGAGCGCCTGCCCGAACCGTCTTTTCCCGGGCAGCGTTGACCGCCTCGATCATGCCCTTATAAGGCTCCTTGGGGACGCCCCGGAAACCGGTGCCGAAAAGGCAGTCCACAATGGTGCCGAAGTCTTCCAGACCGGCGCAGTAAGGCCAGAAGGAAGCCGGAATGCCCGCCTCCATGCATATGTCGTAATAGTAACGGCCGTCCTCGGAAAATTTTTGTTCTCCCAGAATCAGCTCCACCTTTTTGCCGCTGTCGTGGAGCAGTTTTGCCAGCACATAGCCGTCCCCCGCATTGTTGCCGCTGCCGCAGAGAATCGCCACAGGCTCTTCCCACTGAGGCACCATATGGTAAATCGCGGCCCCGGCCCGGCGCATCAGCTCCCGGCCGGAAGTAAAATTGGCGATGGTATAGGCGTCGCTTTTGCGCATATTGTCCACTGAAAGAACGTTCTTCATCTGCATTCCTCGCTGCGGAAAAGCCGTCGTCTTCCGAAAATTTCCGCCGGACCTTGTTATCCCGCAGAATTCCGGAAACGCTTTTCCGCTTTTTATCATACCATATTTTTACTGCCGGCGGGCAGCTTTATGATATAATGGGCAAAGAAAAAGACGAAATGCCAGCTGCAGCGCAGCTCCGGCAAATCCTGATCCACCGGAGAACGCACCATGAACATTCAGCTGATCTGCATCGGAAAACTGAAAGAAAAATACTGGCAGGACGCCTGCGCCGAATACTTAAAGCGGCTGACCCGCTTCTGCAAATTTACGGTGACCGAGCTGGCCGAAAGCAAATCCGACAGCAAGGACGAAGAAAGCGCCGCCATTCTGGAACGCATCCCCAAAGGCGCCTACGTGATTGCCCTGGACGTGGGAGGCAAGCGCTTTTCTTCTGAGGGACTGGCCGGAAAAATCTCCGAACTGGCCCTGGGCGGCAAATCCGACATCTGCTTTATCATCGGCGGCTCCAACGGTTTTAACGATGACGTGCGCCGGGCCGCAGACCTGCGGCTGTCCTTCTCGGACTTCACCTTCCCCCACCAGCTCATGCGGGGGAGGCTGCTGGAGCAGATCTACCGCAGCTTCAAAATCAACGCCGGAGAAAAATATCATAAGTAAAGATAAAGGCAAGGCAGAAAGACCCACCCGGGAAATTCTGCCTTTTTGTTTACCTTTATGTTCAGGATTCCTTCAAACTATGATAAATGTATACATTTAGGAGATGCTATTTATTCATGCTCTTGGAGTCACCCTTCAGCGGATAAGTGGAAATGGTCTTCAGATCCGGGAATTCACCGGTTTCCAGCAGATAACCCATCATTGCCTCTTCTCTGGGCTGGGTCTGTTCAAATACATCCAGCATGGTTCCGTCTTCGCCGTAGGTTCCCATAATCTGTTCCCAGTGTTCCATGGATTTTTCCGGTGTAAGCTCACGGTCGAAATATCCTCTGGTGGCGCCGAAGAAAATTCTTCCTGCGCGGCCGCCGCCTGCGGTAATGGTTTCACCGGTGGTGGGGCAATCTTCGTGGAGCAGCGGTGCGATAGCAGCTGC
>JAZUKP010000078.1:0-10314 GCA_045643345.1 Anaerovoracaceae bacterium
GACGACATGGTAGACTTCGGTACAAAGCTTTGGGAACCGGCACAGATTGACAACGATCTGGACGCCATCAAGGTAAAGTATCAGGGCAAGCTTGCATTTGCAGGAGCCTGGGAAACCGCAATGTTCGTTGACTGGCCCAACACCCCGAGAGTTGTAATCGTCGAATCCGTACACAATACCATCGACAGATTTGCCCCCAATGGCGGATATATGTTCAAGGCAGGCGTTCTGCAGCAGGCAGGCGACACCCTCGGCGCAGAACTGCAGGTATTCATCCGCAACGAAGCCCTCAAGTACATGGATCACTACTACGAAAGATAGTGCCGAAAACCTGTAAATATATTTCGTAAACATAACTGCTGATAAAAAAGAGAGGACAAAACAATGGCAGACATGACCCCAAAAGAAAATTTTATGGCTGTAATCAACGGTCAGATTCCGCAGAGTGTGCCTTATTATAACCTGGGAAAAGCATTCCCGGACGGTTCGGAAGCCACGCGTACCGTAGCCCCGGATCTTTTTCACGATCATTCCAGAGGCCCCAAAGGCGGCGTTGACATTTGGGGTGTAACCTTTGTGTCCAATGCGGAAACCGGTTTTGCCACCATTCCGGAACCGGGCAACTTCATTCTGGATGACATCACCGAGTGGAGAGACGTCATCAAGGCTCCGGAAGTTCCCGACGTGGACTGGGAAGCGATGTCAAAGGCAGACTTTGCCAGGGCAAACATCGACAGAAGCCAGAAGGCCATCTTTGTAAAGGGTGATTTCCAGCCCTTCCAGAGACTGGTTGCCTTCATGGGATTCTCCGAAGCGCTCTGCGCACTGTACGAAGAACCGGAAGAGGTAAAGGCGCTGCTGAACTGGATGGCGGATTTCTACGTACCCATCATCGAAAAGACCCTGGACTATTATAAGCCGGACTTCTTTACCATTTCCGATGATACCGCCAGCAAGTACAATCCGTTCTTCTCGCTGGAGATGTATCAGGATATTTTCCGCCCGATTTACGACAAGCTGGCCAAGCCCATGAACGACAGAGGCATTCCGATCGCCTTCCACAACTGCGGCAGATGCGAAGACTTCCTGGACGAGATGATAGACTTCGGTACAAAACTCTGGGAACCGGCACAGATCGACAACGACTTGGACGGCATCAAGAAAAAGTATCAGGGCAAGCTGGCCATGGCCGGCTGCTGGGAAACCGTTCTGTTCCCGGATTGGCCCAATACGCCGAGAGAAGAAATCGTCGAATCCATTCATAAGTCCATTGACAGATTCGCTCCCAATGGCGGATACATGTTCAAGGCAGGTGTTCTGCAGCAGGCAGGAGATGCCATTGGTGCAGAACTGCAGCTGATCATCCGCAATGAAGCCCTCAAGTACATGGATCACTATTACGACAGGTAGAAGGTCGGGCGTTCCGCCTGAACCGGATAAGAATAAAATAACAGAGAGTAAGGAGGATAAAAACTATGGCAGACATGACCCCTAAGGAAAACTTTATGGCGTGCATTAACGGACAGGTTCCGCAGAGTGTTCCGTATTTCAACATGGGAATGCCTTGGCCGGACGGAAACGAGCCGAGCCGCGGCGTTACACCGGACATTTTCCACGATACTTCCAGAGGACCCAACGGCGGTGTTGACCCCTGGGGCGTAAACTATGTTTCCAACGCAGAAACCGGATTTGCATCTCTTCCGGAACCGGGCAACTTCATTCTGAAGGACATTACCGAGTGGAGAGACGTTATCAAGGCACCGGTAGTTCCGGATCTTGACTGGGAAGCTATGGCAAAGGCAGACTTTGCAAAGGCAAATATCGACAGAAGCCAGAAGGCAGTATTCTGCGGCGGCGGATTCCAGCCGTTCCAGAGACTGGTTGCTTTTATGGGATTCTCCGAAGCACTCTGCGCACTGTATGAAGAGCCGGAAGAAGTAAAGGAACTCCTCAACTGGATTACAGACCTTTATGTACCGCTCATCGAGAAGACACTGGATTACTACAAGCCGGACTTCTTCAGCTTCGGCGATGATACCGCAAGCAAGTACAACCCGTTCTTCTCTCTGGAAATGTATGAAGACATCTTCCTTCCGATTTACCGCAGACTTGCACAGCCGGCAAACGACAGAGGACTGCCCATTGGATTCCACAACTGCGGCAGATGCGAAGACTTCCTGGATGACATGGTTGACTTCGGTGTAAGACTCTGGGATCCGGCACAGATCGACAACGATCTGGATGCGGTTAAGGTAAAGTATCGCGGCAAGCTGGCATTCGCAGGCGGTTGGGAAACCGTTATGTTCCAGGATTGGCCCAATACCTCCAAGGAAGAACTCATCGAATCCGTTCATCAGACCATCGACAGATACGCACCCAACGGCGGATACATGTTCAAGGCAGGTATCCTGAAGGCTGCAGGCGACAACAGCGGCAAGGAAATCCAGGCCTTCATCCGTGCAGAAGCACTGAAGTACATGGATCACTATTATGACAGATAGAACCTATTCCCACGGAACGGCCCTATTCTGAAAAAACAAACAAAAGCTTCCGGGGATCCGGAAGCTTTTTTGTTGCCCCGGAAGAAAGAGATGAATTATAATATTTATCAGAATAAGTACAAGTAGTCAAGGAGTGTGTAATATGGAAGAAACGTTATTCAGCAAATACTATGAAAAAACGCCGGATGTGGAAAAGTATCTGGCACGCATCGGCTTTACCGGAAAACCGGAACTGACACTGGAATGTCTGGCCGCCCTTACGGATGCGCACCAGAAAACCGTACCCTTTGAAAACGTAGATGTATCGGACTATCATCTGCCTGTAAATCTGGGCATCGAGCATCTTTACGATAAAATCGTTCTGAATCACCGGGGCGGCTATTGTTTCGAAAACAATACTTCCTTCCTGTCCCTGCTGAGGGGCCTGGGCTTTGACGCCCGTCCCTGCATGTGCCGGGTCACCAGAGATCCTTCCGGTCTGTCTTCCATCCGTCATAAAGGCACCATCGTGACCCTGGACGGAAAAGATTATTTCCTGGATGTGGGCTTCGGCGGCGCCATGTGCACCAAACCGCTGGAAATCCGGGAAGGCGCATCGGAAACCTCTTACGGAGAAACCTTTACCTTCCGTCATGCGGAGGGCAGCTGGTGGTTCCTGGAAGCCACTTCTCCTTACTTCAACCTGAAAGAGGGGGTAGGCGAACCGGTTACCCGGGTCATTCTGACCATCAGTACCCACCTGTGCATTACCGATGACTTCGTGCCCTACAACCGCTGCTGCTATCAGCCGGATGCCCGCTTCTACAAGGTAAGAGGTCTGTATCTGCGCACCGAAGACGGCTGCATAAAACTGAACGGCAACAGCTTTACCCAGGTAAAAAACGATGTGGTGACCATTACCGAACTGAGCGACGAAGAGACTCAGACCGTTCTGCGGGATGCCTTCGGCATTCGTGTCAGTCAGGAATATCTGCAGGGAATGGAGCAGTATAAAGAGTAGAACGGACTGTGTGCGGTTCGCAGAAAACGACAGGAGGAACTTATGCAAAAATTTGAATTCAGACTGCCGGAGGGCTGGAGCCCGTGGGAAAATGCATGTTCTGCGGAAGCGGATCTGCCAGAGGATGCCCGGTTTTTCCGGCTGCAGAGTGAAAAGGAAGAGGGCGTACTGATCTTTTTTGCCGCAGACGAAAAAATTGCCATGCCTTTTGCGGCAGAAAAGCTTTCGGAGCGGCTGAAGGAGGAAATCAGCAGCAGCGAAAAACTGCTCTTTTCCAAAAGCGGCGAAACCGCCGTCGGACGCCCTTATGTCTGCGACGTGTTAAAGCGGTGCGGCTCTGCAGCGGACGAATACATGTTCAACTTTAATATTAAATGCGGTGAGGATATCTATTATCTGGGCGGAAAATTCGCCGGAAATTCTTCTCCGGAAACCGTAAAAGAATTTTACGAATACCTGATCAAAAATAACTAATATGCTAAAAAAAATTTGCAAATCAGAAAATGAGCTGGCCGAAGGTGCTTCTGCTGGCAGTGGGTACGGCGGTGATTGTTTCCGTGCTGAAGCTGCTTCCCGCACTGACGGACACTTCCCTGCAGGACCCGGCCGTCAACCCGGAATTCTGGCTTTTGTGCGGTGTTTTTATTGCGATTAACTGCGAGAAATGGCAGGAGTCAGCCCTGAAGACCTTCGTCTTCTTTCTGGTCAGCGAGCCCTTGATTTACCTGATCCAGATGCCTTTCAGCGCATTGGGCTGGGGCATTTTCCAGTACTATATTTACTGGTTTAAAATCACGCTGCTGACACCTTTTGCGGCAGTTGCGGTTTTTTTGATCCGGAAAAAGAATAGGCTGAGTGCCGTCATTCTGGCAGGCAGCGTGGGGGCCTGCGGCTTTATGGCCGCGTACTATTTCTACAGTGTGAAGGCCAACTTTCCCCACCATCTGCTGAGCTTTTTGTTCTGCTTTGGTCTGGCGCTGTTCCTGACCTTTGCACTGCTGGAAAAAAAGAGCCAGCGGCTGGCGATTCTGGTACTGGCCCTGACCTTTGGGGGGATCTTATTCGTCCGCAGACCCAACGTGAGCACGGTGGTGTATCCCGGAGAGGGCAGCTGGACCTACACCATGGCGGATGAAAGCGTGGCAGAGGTCATTCCCGGCAAGGACGGCAGCTTTACCGTCCGGGCCAAGAACAGCGGCTCCTGCTACCTGTACTTTACGGATGCCTCCGGACAGACGAAAGAATACTACGTAACCGTTTCCGGCGGCGGAGTGACCGTCACGGAATTCGATTAAGGCAAAAAACAAAACTCCCGCAGCTGTGCGGGAGTTTTTGTTTACGGGGTTATTTGTTATTTTGGAAGCCTGTGTTATTCTGCCAGGTCTTTTTTGTCCTGCCGGATGCCGGCAATCACCACGCCGGCCATGCAGGCGAGAGACACCAGAACGGCGCCCCAGCCCTTCACCTTCATCGGGTTTTCTTCGTATTCGTTCTTCAGATGATCTGTAATCTTTCCCATATCTGCACCCCCCCCCTTTTTTTTCTTCTGAAACGCAGACGATTTGCAATGTGATTGATATTATCATAGCGCAGAATTGTGAAAGAAGGGTGAAATGGAGAAAAATATGCACGCCTTGCATAATTTAAACCACAGGTTTATTGCATCCGACTTTTTTTCGTGCTATAGTATCCGCGGAATGAAAAAGTTCCCCAGAGAAAGGAAAAAACAATGCTTTACATCGTATTTACAGCTGAAAACCTTTGCGAACGCAAACCCCTGGATTACCTGGGATATGGTTTTGGGTACAAAAATACGGCAAGAGGCAGAAGATAAAAATCAGAAAAAGCATCAGAAGACGCAAATGTTCGGGCCGCTTGTCAGAAGGAAGACAGGCGGCCTTTTTGGCGGGAGAAAAGAAAATGATGGAGATTCAAGGAAAAGTAAATACGGCAGTCTGCTATGCAAAAGTCATAGAAGACGAGGCCATCGAGCAAATCCGGCGCATGTGTGACTACGGTCTTACGGAGGACAGCCGGATCCGGATTATGCCGGACGTACATGCCGGCGCAGGCTGCACCATCGGCACCACCATGACCGTAAACGGCAAGGCCTGCCCCAACATCGTGGGCGTGGATATCGGCTGCGGCATGTATACCGTAAAGCTGCAGGAAAAAGAACTGGATTTTGAAAAGCTGGACGAGGCATGTCACTTTGTGCCCTCCGGTAAAAACGTGTGGGAAGGCCGCACGGAGCACTTTGACCTGATGCAGCTTCGCTGCTATCGATCTTTGAGGGATACCCGGCGGCTGGAGCGGTCCCTGGGAACATTGGGCGGCGGCAACCACTTTATTGAGGTGGACGCAGCGGCGGACGGAACCAAATATCTGGTGATTCACTCCGGTTCCCGGAATCTGGGAAAGCAGGTGGCGGAAATCTACCAGCGGCTGGCGGTGGATCTGCACATGGGCAAGGAAGATTACTTCCGGCAGCGGGATGAGATCATCGCAAGCTACAAGGCGCAGGGACGCCGGTCCGAAATCCAGGCGGCTTTGAAGACGCTTCAGCGGGACTATGAGACCTCCGAACCGGACGTACCCAGGGATCTTTGCTGGCTTTACGGTTCCTTCCTGGAAGACTACCTCTTCGACGTGGAAATCTGTCAAGCTTTTGCCCGGAGAAATCGGGAGAAGATGGCGGAGGTCATCCTGGAACGGACGGGTCTTACGGCCGCAGAATCCTTCCATACCATCCACAACTATATCAACACCCGGGAAATGATTCTTCGGAAGGGCGCCATTGCGGCCCATGCCGGAGAAAAGGTGCTCATCCCCATCAATATGCGGGACGGTTCGGTGCTGGCCACAGGCCGGGGCAACCCGGAGTGGAACTTCTCCGCACCCCACGGTGCCGGCAGAATCATGTCCAGAACCGCGGCAAAGGAAAGCCTGGATCTGGAGGAGTACCAAAAGCAGATGGCAGGCATCTACACCACTTCGGTGAACCTTGCCACCATCGACGAGGCGCCCATGGCCTACAAGGCGCTGGACGATATTATCGACGTAATTCACGAAACAGTAGATGTTATAGAGGTATTAAAGCCGGTCTATAACTTTAAGGCAAACTAGCCGGAATCCTTTCCGGCGCTTTGCCGGAAAGGAGCGTAAATGCAATGAACACGATTCCGGTCATCGACATGACCGCAACGGGAAGAAATATTACTCAATTAAGAGAGGCTGCAGGCCTGAGCGTAAGGCAGCTGCAGCAGATTCTGGGCTTTGCCAATCCCCAGGCCATCTACAAGTGGCAGCAGGGAAGCTGCGTGCCCAGCCTGGATAACCTGGTGATTCTGGCTGCGGTGTTCCGGGTCTCTATGGATGACATTATCGTTTTGCAAAGCAGGGTGACAGGCGCGGCCTGAGCTTCTGTAAATCTCATGACCCCGTACAGTATTTCTGTGCGGGGTTTTTGATGTGCCGGAGCGGGATGCCGGCGGAATCCGTCCGTGACGGAACCGCTCTTCTATGTTATACTTATATGCTATTGCATTTATTCGGAGGTTCATACTTTGATTAAAATATTAAAAAATCTGAAGAAAAAGGATATGCACTATCTGCTTTGTGCGGTGGGGCTGATTGTGTGTCAGGTCTGGCTGGACTTAAAAATGCCGGACTATACCGCAAAGCTTACGGAATCGGTTTCTTCCGGTGAAATTTTGCGGAACGAAATTCTGAAAAACGGAGGACTGATGCTGCTTTGTGCTTTCGGCAGCATGTGTGCAGCTATTGCCACAGGTTGGTTTTCTTCTCATATTGCTGCGAATTTTTCCAGAACCCTGCGTTCCCGGCTCTTTGAAAAGATCACCCGTTTTTCCGACAAAGAGATGAATCACTTTACCGTACCCAGCCTGATCACCCGCACTACCAACGATGTGGTGCAGATGCAGATGGTAATTGCGCTGGGGATGCAGACTGTAATAAAAGCACCCATTCTGGCCATCTGGGCGGTAATGAAGATCTCTTCCGCCAGCGTTGAATGGACCATGGCCATCATTATTACTGTAGCGGTGATGGTAGTGGTCATCGGCGGGGTGGTGGCGCTTTGCTATCCGCGGTTTAAAATCATCCAGAGTCTGACGGATCAGCTGAACAATATCACCCGGGAAAATATTTCCGGCGTGCGGGTCATCCGGGCCTTTAACGCGGAAAAGTACCAGGAAGACAAGTTCGACGAAGTGAACAATACCATCATGAAGACTCACCTGTTCACCAGCCGCACCATGGGGGCGCTGATGCCGGTGGTGACCATGTGCCTGAACGGGCTGACCCTGGCCATTTACTGGATCGGGGCGACTTTGATGAACAAGGCCGCCGCCATGGCGGACCGGGTAACCATTATCGGAAACATGACCGCCTTTACCCAGTATGCGCTGCAGGTAGTAATGGCCTTTATGATGATTGTGGCGGTATTTGTACTGATGCCCCGGGCTATGGTTTCCGCCAACCGTATTACGGAGGTGCTGGAAACAGAGCCTTCCGTGGTTTATCCCGCGGAGCCTGCGCAGAAAAAGAGCGCCGGCGAGGTGGAGTTTCGGAACGTGAGCTTTGCGTATCCGGATGCCTCTGCGCCCTGCCTGGAAAACCTGAACTTTCACATTCATCCCGGCGAAACCTTTGCCATTATCGGAGCAACCGGTGCGGGCAAAACCTCGGTAATCAACCTGGTGCCCCGCTTTTTCGACTGCACGGAAGGGCAGATTCTTCTGGACGGCGAAGATATTCGCAGCTTCAGCAAAACCCAGCTGGAAGAAATGATTTCCGTAGCGACCCAGAAAGCCATTTTGTTTAAAGGCGATATTAAATCCAATATTACTTACGGCCAGAAAGAAGAAATTTCCGACAGCGACCCCCGCATAGTCCGGGCGCTGGAGATTTCCCATGCAGATTTTGTGACGGAGCTGGCAGACGGTATTCATTCCGCGGTGGCTCAGGGCGGTACCAATTTCTCCGGCGGGCAGAAGCAGCGGCTTTCCATTGCCCGGGCGGTGTTCAAGGACGCGGAAATCGTGATTTTCGACGATACTTTCTCCGCGCTGGACTACAAGACCGACATGCTGGTGCGCCGCTCCATTCGGGAGCAGATGCAGGGAACCACGGTAATTCTGGTGGCTCAGCGCATCGGAACCATTAAGGATGCAGACCAGATTCTGGTACTGGAGGACGGCCGGGTCGCAGGCCTTGGAAAGCACAGGGAACTGCTGGAAAGCTGCCCGGTGTACCGGGAGATCGCCCTGTCGCAGCTGTCAAAGGAGGAACTGTAAAATGGCCGGAGCAAGAATGAACAATAATCCCGCAGTCCGGGAAAAGGCGGATTTCGGCGCCATGAAAAAATTGCTTCGCTACTGCAGATCTTCGCTGCCTGCCATCGGTGTGGCCATGCTTTTTGCCGTGGGCGGAACGCTTTCCACCGTCATCGGACCGGCGGTGATCGGTCAGCTGATGAACACCCTGACAGAAGGCGTGGTGTCCGGCGTGGACATGGCGGCTTTTCTGCGCATTTGTACCCGCCTGGTGGCGATTTACGCCGCGGGTGCGCTGCTGCATTACGGTCAGCAGTTCATTATGGCCAGCGTCACCCAGAAAACGGGCCGCCGGCTGCGCATGGATATCGATAAGAAAATCAATAAAATTCCTTTAAATTATTTTGATACCACCACCAAAGGCGACATTCTTTCCGTGGTGACCAACGACGTGGATACCATCGGGCAGACGCTGGCGGCTTCCACCGCAAATCTGACCAGTGCGCTGGTGCAGTTTGTGGGTGTACTGTATATGATGTTTGCCGCCAACTGGCTCCTGACTCTGGTGACCATCGCCACTTCCCTGCTGGGCTTCTTTGCCATGGGCGCCATTCTGAAGCGGTCCCAGAAATATTTTGTGCGCAAGCAGAAGGACTTGGGCGAAATGAACGGGCAGATCGAGGAGGTCTATACCAACCACAAGATCGTCAGCAGCTTCGGCGGCAGAGCCCAGGAACAGCGGCGCTTTGAGGATACCAACGATCGCCTCTTCGAAGACAACTGGAAATCGCAGGTGCTGTCCGGCATGAACGCCCACATTATGGCCTTTGTGGGAAATCTGGCCTATGTAATGATTTTTGTGGTAGGCATCAGCTTTATTCTGGCTGGCAGCGACGCGGTAAACCTGGGAACCATTATCAGCTTTGTACTTTATTCCAAGCTGTTCTCTCAGCCGCTGTCTACGCTGGCCCAGTCCATGACCTCGGTGCAGCAGGCCTGCGCGGCTTCCGGCCGGGTATTTGCTCTGCTGGAGCAGGAGGAGCTTTCCGACGAATCGGAGAAAACTGCGGCTCTGAATGCGGTGCGGGGCGATGTGTCTTTCCGGGACGTTCGTTTCGGCTACACCCCCGGCAGCGAAATTATCCACGGTTTTTCTGCGGAGCTGAAGGCCGGGCAGAAGGTGGCCATCGTCGGTCCCACCGGGGCGGGCAAGACCACCATCGTCAACCTGCTGATGCGTTTTTACGAGCTGGATTCCGGCGATATTGTGGTGGACGGCGTTTCGGTGCGGGATATGCCCCGGGAAAAGGTGCACGACCTGTTCGACATGATTTTGCAGGATACCTGGCTGTTCAACGGCACCATCCGGGAGAATCTGGTTTACAACAAGGAGGGTGTTTCCGACCAGGCGCTGGATGCGGCCTGCGCCGCCGTGGGCCTGAAAAAGTTTATCGAAACCCTGCCAAACGGTTACGATACAGTGCTGGACGATTCTTTGAACCTAAGTCGGATCGTA
>JAZUKP010000079.1:0-6734 GCA_045643345.1 Anaerovoracaceae bacterium
AGAGCAGTTCAGCCCTACGATGTCCACGCCGCAGCCTTCCAGCATGTCCAGCACTTCCTCCGGCTTTTCCCCGTTCAGAAGTCTGCCGTGTTTGGTGTAGGTATTGGACACCGCGATGGGCAGGCTGCTGTTTTCCTTTGCTGCCTCCACGGCGGCCCGGGTCTCTGTAAAATCGTTCATGGTTTCGATGTAGAGATAGTCTGCGCCGTACTTTTCTCCCAGAGCGGCCAGCCGGGCATAGCCGGCCTTGGCGTCCTCGAAGGTCAGATTTCCCAGGGGTGCCAGCAGCTTGCCCGTGGGACCGATATTTAAGGAAATCCACCGGGGCTGGGGCGCTTTTCCTGCGGCCAGCTGCGCTTCGGCGCTTTCCTCTGCTGCCCGGCGGGCGCAGTCCATGGCGGCCCGGACGATTTCTTCGGTCTCCCGGGCGTCGTAGCTTCCGCTCATCAGACCGAAGGTGTTGGTGCAGACGGTGTTGCTTCCCGCGTCAAAATAGGAACGGTGCACCGCGGTGACCTCTGCCGGGTGGGTGACGTTCCACAGCTCGGAGCGGTCGCCGGCGGCCAGACCCATCTCTGCCAGCAGCGAACCGGTGGCGCCGTTCAGATATACAATGTGATCTTTCAGATAATTTAACATAACAGATACCGTGTTCCCGCAAGGGGTGCAGCGGGCGCCCGGCGGCCCTTCCGCCGCCGAAGCACTCCGCATTTCTTTATTCTTCGCAGATGGCCCAGATGCGGCAGGGCAGACCGTTGGCTCCCTTAAAGTTGGGCCAGGCGGCAAATACCACCGCACCCGCTGCGGGAACCTGATCCAGATTCTTTAAAAGCTCCACCTGGATCTTGCCGTGCTCCAGCACGTAGCGTTCGCAGGCCAGGTCTTCGTTTTTGGCGCATTCCGCGGAACCGTCGGTGTCCAGGGTCTCGTGGCCGTTGGCGGCGGCGTTTCTTACTTCATAGATGTATTTGATGGCTTCCAGCGACCAGCCGGGGAAATTTTCGCTGCCGTCCTCGGCGGTTCCGGACATCTTGTCCATATCCGGCCAGTTCTTGTACCAGTCGGTGCGCAGGGCTACGAAAGCGCCTGCCGGAATTTCACCGTACTTTGCCTCGTAGGCCTGAATATCCGCAACGCTGACGCAGTAGGTCTGATTCTGCGCCACCTTTTCGGTTATATCAATCACGCAGAGGGGGAAGGCGGCATCCTTTTCGCAGAAGCTTTCCGCAAAAACGCCCTTCTTGTCGAAGTGAGCCGGAAAATCGATGTGGGTTCCGAACTGTCCCGGGAATTTGAAGGTCTGGATCTGGCATTCCAGCATGGGATTGCCCCAGTCGAAGACCACGTCGCCCAAAGACGCAGAGCCTGCGGGAATGCCGCTCCAGTAGGGGCTGTCGTTGTCCATGGTGTGAGAAAGGGGGACCCATTTCAGTTCTTTTGCTTTTGCAAGTTCGTTCCAAAGTCTGTACATGATTAAAATAGCCCGGCGGATTTTGCGCCGGGCTTCTCCTCCTGAATATATTGTAAGATTCATCGGGCTTTGCGTCTACCGGAATTTTGCACTGCTACATCCGGTTTTTCGCTTATTCGTTCAGTTGTACGTCTACTTTTACTCCGTCCTCCGGGTTGATTCCGGTGATGTTGATGTTGCGGTTCACCTTGGCGTCGTAGGTTTCGGCCTTCATCATTTCCGCCAGGTCTACGCCGGTGACTTCCTTGACGGTTTCCATGGTCTTGGCCAGCAGGTTGGGTACGTAGCCGCCCATGGCGTTCACGCCGCCGCCTTCTCCGCCGCCGTCGATGATGGTCAGCTTGTCGATGCTTTCCAGAGGCTTTGCGATGGCGCCTGCCATATCCGGGAGGGCCTTGATGATCATTTCCATCATGGCTGCCTGGCCGTACTTCTTCATGGCTTCGGCCTTCTTTTCCATGGCCTCTGCTTCTGCGAGCCCCTTGGCTTCGATGGCCTTTGCCTCGGCTTCACCGATGGCCCGGATTCCTTCTGCTTCCTTGGCCTTTGCGTAAAGCTCTGCTTCGGCCTGGGCCTTGCGGGCTTCTGCCGCCTTTTCCTTCTCGAACTTTTCGGCTTCCGCGTTGCGCTGGCGTTCGAAGAGTTCTGCTTCGGCTCTCTGCTGACGGGCGAAGCGGTCGGCCTCGGCCTTCTTCTTGATTTCAGCTTCCAGCCGCTGCTCGGTAACTTCTACGTCCCGCTTCTTCAGCTCGATTTCGCGTTCCTGCTTTGCAATGTTTGCGTTGGCGGTTGCCACCTCGATGGTCTTCCGCTGCTCCTGCTGCTGGATGGCGTATGCTGCGTCGGCTTCTGCCTGCTTGATGTCGGATTCGCGCTTCAGTTCGGCCTGCTTAATGCGCAGTTCGTTCTTCTTGGATGCGATTTCGGTTTCGGCCAGTACCTGTGCTTCGTTGGACAGGCGTCTTGCCTCTGCTTCTGCAATGGCAACGTCCTTTTCGGCCTGGGCCTTTGCAATGGATGCGTCCTTCTGAATCTGGCTCATGTTGTCCTGACCCAGGGCGATAATCAGACCCTTTTCATCTTCGATCTTCTGGATGTTGCAGGAGATGATCTCGATGCCCAGGGCGTTCATGTCGGTCTGGGCCTTTTCCTGCACCTCGTCTCCGAACTTTTTTCGGTCTGTGTTCAGTTCCTTCAGTTTTACGGTACCGATAATTTCTCGCATGTTGCCCTGCAGAGAGTCTGTCAGAGATATGGCGATGGCCCGTTCGTCCATGTTCAGGAAGTTTTTCATGGCTACCTTAATGCCTTCCGGGTCGGTCTTGACTCTTACCTTGGCCACCGCGTCGATGTCGACACCGATAAAGTCCAGGGTGGGCACGTAGCCGTTGGTTTTAATATCGATACTGATCTGCTTCAGGACCAGGATATCCTTTCTTTCCAGGAAGGGGAACCGGAGTCCGGCGCGTCCGATCAGGATTTTGGGTTCTCTTTTCGGTCCTGAGATAATGTAGGCCTTGTCCGGCGGTGCCTTGACGTAGCCCACGGCGATGAGCGCTGCAACGGCAATTACTGCTGCTGCAATAAGAATGATAGTAATAGGTTCCATAATCTTTTTCCTCCTTTTGTCTGTAGTATATCATTCAAAAAAAAGCAAGACAATATCATCCGGGCAGGAATAGATTTGGTTATTTTACACAAAAAAATAAAATAAAACCGGGGAAAATGCGCGTATTCTCTTGCCCGCTCGATGGTGGTATAATAAAACTGAAGTAGTATTGATAAGTTTTGCTGGGAGGCAATTTATGAATATATTCGATATTATATCCATGCTGGGAGGGCTGGCACTGTTCCTCTACGGTATGCGGATCATGGGGGACGGTTTAAAGAAAGAGTCCTCCGGATCCTTCAAAAGAGCACTGGAAAAGGTAACCGGCAGCCCGGTTCTGGGCTTTCTGATCGG
Source organism: Anaerovoracaceae bacterium (assembly GCA_045643345.1). Classification (GTDB taxonomy): domain Bacteria; phylum Bacillota; class Clostridia; order Peptostreptococcales; family Anaerovoracaceae; genus RUG13409. The sequence goes on from JAZUKP010000079.1 coordinate 3,435, forward strand.
TGCGGGACTGACCGCCATCATTCAGAGCGCCACGGCCACCATCGTCATCGTATCCGGTCTGGTGGGCGCGGGCATCATGAGCCTGACCCAGTCCATCGGCGTTATTCTGGGCGCCAACGTGGGCACCACCATTACCGGCCAGATCATCCGCCTTTTGGACGTAAACGCTGAGGGCGCACAGTGGCTGAACTTCTTTAAGCCCAGTACCCTGGCTCCGGTGGCTGCCATCATCGGCATTATTTTTATCATGGCGGTCAAGAGCAAGAATTCCGGCACCGTGGGCACCATTGCCATGGGCTTCGGCATTCTGTTTACCGGTCTTTTGAACATGACCTCCGCCGTGGAACCGCTTTCCGGCGAGCCCTGGTTCACCGCGCTGTTCACCAGCTTTTCCGACCGGCCCCTGCTGGGCTTTCTGGCAGGTTTTGCGGTTGCGTTCATGCTGCAGTCCTCGTCGGCCACCATCGGTATCCTGCAGGCCCTGTCTATTACCGGGGCACTGACCTTCAGCTCGGTGTACCCCATCATTATCGGTATTTATCTGGGCGACTGCGTCACCACCGCCATCGTGTGCTCCATCGGCACCAAGGCGGACGCCAAGCGTACCGGCGTGGTAAACATTCTGTTTAATCTGAGCGAAATCGTGCTCATCAGCACGGCGGTGAACGTGATTCACGCCTGCGGCGGGCTTACGGGCATGTGGAACCAGGTCATGACCTCCGGAACCATTGCCAATACACACTCCGTATTCAATTTAAGCTGCGCCCTGATCCTGCTGCCCCTGGCCAAAACCTACGGCAAGCTGGCAATGAAGATCGTTCCCGACGACAAGGACGAAAGCGTCCGCGGACCGGAGCTGGATGCACTGGACGAGGCCCTGTTCCGCTCTCCGGCACTGGCTTTAAACAGCAGCTACAAGGCTTTGTCCCGCATGCTGGAAATCGTCTGCGCCAACACCTTCAAGGCCTTGGACCTGTTTACGGAATACAAGCCGGAGGAGGCTGCGGCCCTGGATGCGGACGAAGACTATCTGGACACCCTGGCGGACAATATCAATACTTACCTGGCGAAGCTTTCGCCGCATCTGAACGAGGGTCTGCAGGAAAGCATCCAGAATTACTATCTGCTCTGCGTCAACGATCTGGAGCGGGCCGGTGACCACGTGCACAGCCTGCGGGAATCTGCGGAAAAGTTCTCCGAAGGAGGAAAACAGTTTACCAAGGATGCTTCTCACGAAATAGCCGTAATGAGCAAGGCGGTGAACGAGCTGCTGGGCGAAGCAAATCAGGCTTTCTTAAAGCAGAATCTGGACGCTGCAAAGAACGTGGAACCCTACGTGGAATCCATCAACGAGCTTTGCGAAGACTGCAAGGCCAGACACATCGAGCGTGTGGCCAAGGGCATCTGCTCCGTGGAGCTGGGACCGGCTTTCACAGACGTTATGACCCATCTGGGCCGCATTGCGGACATGTGCTCCAACATCGGCGTGCACACCATCGCCCGTCACAACGGCGGGGCTGCCAGCTTTGAGCATGAATATCTGCACAATCTGCACCACGGCGGCGACGCGGATTACACCGCAAAGCTGAATGAGATTTACGATAAATATTCGGCCCGGTTTACCGAAGTTGAATAAGAAAAAGCAAAGGAGGATCTGCTGAAATGACGGAATACAAATTATCAAGTACAGACGGTTACAGTCAACTGAATTGCTATGAATGGGCTCCGGCGGAAAAGCCCAAGGCGATTCTTCAAATTGCGCACGGCATGGCCGAACACATGGCCCGGTACGAGGGTCTGGCCCTTTATCTGAATCAGTTCGGCATTCTGGTGGCAGGCAACGATCACATCGGTCACGGCAAGACCGCAGACCCCAAAGACTGGGGCTTCTTCGGCGTGCAGAACGGCTGGAAGCACATCGTGGACGACGTGGAGCGGGTGCGCAAGGCGCTGGACGAAAAATATCCGGAAACTCCCCATTATCTGCTGGGGCATTCCATGGGTTCTTTCGTGTGCCGGACTTATCTTTCCAAATATGGGCAGGCGCTGGACGGCGCCGTGATCATGGGCACCGCGGGCACCAACAAATCCGTACAGGCCGGCGCGGCGCTGGTGGAGCAGCTGCGGAAGGTGAAGGGTCACCGTTTCCAGTCCGATCTGGTCACCAAAATGGCCTTTGGCTCCTATTTAAAGCGCATCCCCAAGGCCCGCACCCCTTACGACTGGCTGACCCGGGACGATGCGGTGGTCAATAAATATATGGAAGACCCGGCCTGCGGCTTTACCTTTACCCTGGCGGGCTACGCGGATCTGTTCCGCTTCCTGGACTACATCAATACAGACCTGTGCTATGCCACCATTCCGACAGACCGGCCCTATCTGGTGGTTGCCGGCGCCGAAGACCCGGTGGGCAATTACGGCGAAGGTCCGGCGGAAGTGGCGGGCAAGCTGGCGGAGAAAGGCTGCCCGGTGGGCTTTAAGCTTTATCCGGACATGCGTCACGAGATTTTGAACGAATTCGGCAAGGAAGTCGTTTACGAAGATATCAAAAAGTTTATTTTGGGATAAGAGAAAGAAATGTTAGGCGAAAAAAGAATCAAAAAGTATATGCGTGAAAACTTTTCCGAGGTCATGCATACCACCCTCAATCCGGCGGGACCCGGCGCGGTGCGCATTCATCTGGTGCCGCCCGGCGAGAACGAGCAGGTCTGCTCCAGTGCCGCCATTATCAACGGTCAGGATATCATTCCGGTGAACTACGCCTGGACCGTGGTGCTGGCGGAGTTCATCAAGCAGGTAAATGTGTTCGACGGGAAGGAAATTTCCGACGAAGATATGGACACCATTCTGTCCGGCACCTGCAGCGGTGTGCGGAAGGTCTTTCCGCTGGTGAGCAAAAAGAAGATCAAAGAAGACGTTTACACTATCATGAAGAGCTTCCAGCAGATCGCCATGGGCGAGCTGCCCGACGAAGAGATCGGTTACGTAAATATCGGTGAGTACGCGGACTATATGCGGGCACCTCACCGGATGGATATTATGGTGTCCGCCATGACCAAAAACGGTCTGTGGCACTGCAACCAGAAGTGCGTGCACTGCTACGCGGCGGGTCAGACTCACTCCGAAGAAGCGGAGCTTTCCACCGAGGACTGGAAGAAGATTCTGGACAAATGCCGGGAGGTCTGCATTCCTCAGATCACCTTTACCGGCGGCGAACCCACCATGCGGGAGGGCCTGTTGGAGCCGCTCCGCTTCGCCCGCTGGTTTGTGTCCCGCCTGAACACCAACGGCATTAAGCTG
>JAZUKP010000080.1:0-6144 GCA_045643345.1 Anaerovoracaceae bacterium
TAAGGATGATGCTCATACTCAGGTAGCTCTTGCTTCTATGTTCGTTCTTAAATATGCATCCATTATCTTAATGCAGAATGTAGATTATTCTATCGCGCTTCCGCTCTACGGACTCAGACAGAATGTATTCACAGATCCTCAGAAGCCACTCACAGTTGAACCGGGAATCTATCCGCTCAACGGAGCAGACGAGAACGCACCATGCGCAGTTACAACAAACTTCGCACTCACATATTTCCTCGTTTCCGGCGAACTCGAAAGATCCGGAGTTCCAGTTAACCTTCTCATCGCAGACGGCGGCGGATATTCCGTACTTACATCTTGGGCAGCTGGTAAGTTCTCCGCTGGTTCCATCGATAAGTTCATGAAGGAACAGGATATCGAAGGAAAGATCAAGAGCAGAACACTTATCATCCCTGGTAAGGTTGCAGTTCTCAAGGGCGAACTCGAAGAAAAACTCCCGGGCTGGGATATCAAGATTTCCCCGAACGAAGCAACAGGACTTGTTAAGTTCATGAAAGAACTCTAGTTCATATAGTTTAGTAGAATAAGGAGACCATTATGGCAAGATTTGTTACTATCGGTGAAAGAATTCACTGCATCAGCCCGGTTATCAAGCAGGCTATGGCTGATATGAACCCGGAACCCATCCTCAAGAGAGCTAAGGAACAGATCGCAGCAGGCGCAACCTACATCGATGTTAACATCGGACCTGCGGAAAAGAACGGCGAAGAACTCATGAAGTGGGCTGTACAGACCATTCAGAGCGAATGCAACAACATTCCGCTGGCACTGGATACATCCAACGTTAAGGCTATCGAAGCCGGTATCTCCGTTTACAACAGAACAAACGGAAAGCCGATCGTTAACTCCGCAGACGCTGCAGACAGAATCGACAGAATCGACCTGGCAGCAGCAAACGACGCTATCTGCATCGCACTCTGCGCACAGCAGGGAATCCCGTCCAACAACGACGAAAGAAGCGAATACCTCCAGCTCATGCTCGAAAGAGGCATGGAACTGGGCATGGACCCCACAGACCTCTGGTTTGACCCGCTGTTCCTCGTTATCAAGGGAAACCAGGACAAGCAGCTCCAGGTTCTCGAGTTCATTAAGCAGATTTCCGACATGGGACTGAACTCCACAGGCGGACTTTCCAACGTTTCCAACATGGCACCGAAGGAAATTCGTCCGATTATGGACAGCACCACTCTGGCAATGGCTATGTATTGCGGACTTACCTCTGCAATCGTAAACCCCTGCGACCAGAGACTTATGGAAACAGTTAAGACTGCTGACATCATCAAGAACGAAATGATGTATGCAGATTCTTATCTCGAACTGTAATCCAAACTAAATTTGAGAGGGCATTGTCTGGCGAAACAGGCAATGTCCTCTTTGTTCTATCATTTCAAAAGAGTGTATAAAGAAAGGTGATTAGAAATGAGTGTATTAACTGATTTAATTTACGGCGGTTCCAACGCCGTAGCCGGACTTACCGAAGGCGCGGTAAACGCAGCTATCGAAAAGTACGGCGCAGACAAGAAGGTTGCAATGCCGGATACCGCATACTTCCTTCCCACGATCTATGCAGCCACCGGTGTAAAGGTGGAAAAGCTGGGAGATCTTCCCGCTTGCGTAGGCGTATTAAAATCCTTAATTACAAACCAGGAAGACCTGGGTCAGGCGCTGAATGCAGGTCTGGCCACCGCTGTGGGCGCGGAAATTCTGGAAGCCCTCAAATATGTGGAAAATGAAGATCCGTACGCAAATGAAAGCGGAATCGGATTCGTTCCGGATCCCATCATTCGTTCCCTGGGTGTTCCGCTGGTAACCGGAGATATTCCGGGCGTTGCGGTTGTACTGGGCAAGGCTGACAATCCGGCGGATGTGGCAAACACCGTCAGAGATTATCAGGATAAGGGTATTATGTCCTTCCTGATCGGCGACGTGATTGAGCAGGTCGCCGAGGCCGGCGTTAAGATGGGCCTGGAATATCGTGTCATTCCTCTGGGTCACGACGTAACTTCCGTGATCCACGTAGTAACCGTTGCGGTCAGAGCCGCTCTGATTTTCGGAAACCTGAAGCCCGGTGACCTGGCAGGACTTCTGGAATATACAAAGAACCGTGTTCCGGCCTTCGTGAACACCTTCGGTGCCATCGACAGCGTGGTGGTTTCTGCAGGTGCAGGCGCCATTGCTCTGGGATTCCCGGTAATCGTGGACATCGATCTGGGCGACAATCAGGTGCCCGGTGCGCTGGTATCCGTACTGGATCACAGCCAGACTTCCCCGGTTTCTCTGGAACTGAGAAACATCAAGATCAAGGCAAAGGCAGTGCAGCTGCCCGTATCCTTCGCCGCAGCGTTCGAGGGTGAAATCATCCGTAAGAACGACTGCTATGTGGAATTCGATTCCGATCACAATCCCACCTGCGAGCTTCTGCAGATGACCGCAGATGCCCACGAGGTAGAAGATCACAAGATTACCATCGTCGGACCGGACGTTCCGGAAAACGCGGAAGAACTGATCCGCATGCCGCTGGCCACCACCATCAAGGTGTACGGCGCCAAGATGCAGCCGGACTTCGAATCCGTCATCGAGAGAAAAATTCACGCCTGGTTCAACTACATTGAAGGCGTAATGCACACCGGTCAGAGAAACCTGTTCAGAATCCGTATTTCCAAGGATTCCTTCGAAAGAGGTTTAAGATTGAAGGATCTGGGCGAAGTGCTCTACAGCATGATCAAGGACGAATTCGGCGAAGTTGTGGATAAGTGCGAGGTTACCTTTATTACCGACAAGGCCCAGGTGGAAGAATATCTGGAAAAGGTTGCGAACCCGGCTTACGACGCAAGAGACAACAGACTTGCTTCTTTAACAGACGAGAACGTAGACACCTTCTTTACCTGCATTCTCTGCCAGAGCTTTGCACCGTCCCACGCCTGCATCGTTACCCCGGAAAGACTGGGTCTGTGCGGCGCAGTTTCCTGGCTGGATGCCAAGGCCGGCTACGAACTCAAGCCCACCGGACCGAACCAGCCCATCGCTAAGACCGGCTGCACCAATGAAAAGACCGGTGCTTACGAGACAGTAAACGAAGCCATTGCGGAAGCTACCCACGGCGCAGTAAGCAAGGTTACCCTGTACTCCATTATGGAAGACCCCATGACCTCCTGCGGCTGCTTCGAGTGCATTTCCGGCATCGAACCGGTTTCCAACGGTCTGGTCGTGGTCAACAGAGAGTACAAGGGCATGACCCCCACCGGCATGACCTTCGGTGAACTGGCCTCCATGACCGGCGGCGGAGAACAGACTCCGGGCTTTATGGGTCACGGCAGACACTTTATTGCTTCCAAGAAGTTCGCATTTGCAGAAGGCGGTATCGCAAGAATCGTCTGGATGCCCAAGGAACTGAAGGATGACGTTGCCGCCAGGCTGAATGCCACCGCAAAGGAAGTACTGGGTGTTGACAACTTCTGCGATATGGTAGCTGACGAGACCATCGCCACCGACGCAGATGCATTAATGTCCTTCCTCCAGGAAAAGAACCACCCGGTTCTCGGTCTGGAAGCACTGATGTAAGCGGAAGGGTCGGGAGTTTTACGGCCTGAGTTTTCTCTCTGCGCCGAACTCCGGACGGAATGGGATTTGCGCTTATTGCAAGAATACAGTATAATAATACCCGGGACTTTATGTCCCGGGATTATTATTTTTGAGAGGTGTTTATGCTTTACACAGTAATATTCAGAATCGAAGGCGGCGGCGAGGTAAAGTGCCATGCGGAACCCGGCAGCAACATTATGGAGCTGGCTCAGCAGAACGGCGTAAAAATGGACTCTCCCTGCGGCGGAACCGGTGTCTGCGGCAAGTGCAAAATGCGCATCATGGCAGGCTCCGTTGCCTACGATAAGAGCAACAGCAAGCTTTCCCAGGATGAATTCGACGATAACTGGCGGCTTGCCTGCCAGAGTGAGGTAGAAGGCGACGTTACCCTCTGGGTGCCCGCCAGCGCCAGCGACTTTGTCAGCGGCATTCTGACGGCGGATCTGAGCACCCAGGCGGAGCTGGACAGATACGAGGCTTCCATCGCGGAAATTTTCGAGCACGGTCTGGCCCGGGGCTGCAGCGAAAAAGGTGTAGGCATTGCCATAGATATCGGTACCACCACGGTCACCGCGGCTATGATCGATCTGCAGAGCGGAAAGATTCTGGCCAAAACCAGCCGGGGCAACGGGCAGATTCGTTACGGCGCCGACGTAATCAACCGTATTATCCAGCAGGGCAAGCCCAAGGGAAGAGACCGGCTGCAGCACGCCATCCGGGAGGAGACCCTGATTCCCATGTTCGAGACGCTTACCCAGGCTGCCGGCATTACACCGGATGATATTACCAGAATCGTTATTGCGGGCAATACCACCATGGAACATCTGCTGGTCAAGGCCAACGGCGATTCCATTCGTCTGATGCCTTTCGAACCGGAATTTTTGGCCCATGAACCCATTACCGCTGCGGAACTGGGGCTTCCTGCCAATCCGCAGGCTAAGATTATTCTTGCTCCCAACGTAGGTTCCTACGTAGGCGGCGACATTACCTCCGGCGTTCTTCCCACAATGATCTGGGACACCGATCAGATGTCCTTGTTCATCGACCTGGGCACCAACGGCGAGCTGGTCTTCGGCAACCGGGACTACATGCTTACCTGCGCCTGCTCCGCGGGACCGGCCTTTGAGGGCGGCGACATTACCTGCGGCATGCGTGCCACCAAGGGCGCCATCGACAGCTGCGAGATTGACCCCGACACGCTCTATCCTCACTTTACCACGGTAAACAAGGGCAGACCTGCCGGCATGTGCGGCTCCGGCCTGATCGACGTGATTGCCCAGCTTTATAAGGTGGGCGCCATTTCCGCCAACGGCAAATTTGATGTGGAAAACGAACGCATTCGGGATGACGGATACGGCAGCAAGGAATACGTGCTGGTCTGGGCGAACGAGTCCGCCACCGGCAGAGACGTAATTATCTCCGAGGGCGATATCGATAACTTTATCAGGGCCAAGGGCGCCATTTTCTCCGCCACCCGCACCATGCTCAAATCCGTGGATATGACCGTTGCGGACATCGACCGGGTGATTATTGCCGGCGGTATCGGCTCCGGCATTAACATGGAAAGCGCCATGCTCATCGGCATGCTGCCCAGAGCGGACCTGTCCAAGTACAGCTACATCGGAAATTCTTCTCTGACCGGTGCCTGCGCCATGCTGCTCTCCGACGAGGCGGAGCAGAAGGTGGCGGAAATCCAGAGCAACATGACCTACATCGAGCTCTCCACCGAGCCGGGCTACATGGACGAATTCTCCGCGGCCTGCTTTATTCCCCACACGGATGCCAGCTTATTTGAATAGAATCTTTGAGGAGGTATGTTCGCATGCCTTCTTTTTATTTCATGTCTTAGGCTTTATGTGAGAAAAAAGGGAATTAATGAAGAAAAACGCGATTGTAAAACTGAGTGTACTGCTTTGTATCGTGTGTCTTTCTTTTTTCGTGGTTCGGAAGATTTTCCCAAGGTACAACTTTCATGCAGGTTCTTACACTGTGGCTGGGGGAGATCCTCGTTTAGACCAATACGTTGTATTTAATGAGCCGTATCGGAAGTGGCACAGCGGCAGCAGTGCCGCAATATCTTACGGGATAAATGGGGAATATGTGGTGGAAGGCAGAAAAATTATCCTGACGGCTCGAAATAAGACTGCAACGATGGAGTTTCAAGTGATTTCAGATTCCGAGATACAAGTGGTTTTCCTTGACGAAAACATTTTCTATGAAGACCAGATTCCATGGGTGAAAGAAGGGGATATATTCGTGCTGCAGGAAGAATTTCCTTAAAAGCAGATTTTACACAAAAAAGCACCTGTTGAAAACGCGCAGGTGTTTTTGCTGGCGTGTGATAAGGATGTTTTTTCGGTGGTGTGGATTTTGTGCGGCGAAACCGATGCTCGCTGAAGATATGGACAAACCTGAATTTGCGGAGGTGAGATTGTATATGAAAATTGAAATAATGGGATATAGTGGTTCCGGAAAATCAACTCTGTGTCGTATTTTTTCGAAAAAATATAATATTCCGGCTCTCCATTTGGATACTGT
>JAZUKP010000081.1:0-6878 GCA_045643345.1 Anaerovoracaceae bacterium
GCTTATCTGTAGAAAGACGAATAAAAGCGGTTTTCTGGTGGTGCTACATGCACTCACCAGAACCGCTTTCTGTTTCTGAAATATTAAAAACCATGCCGACGGACAAAAGTATTGTCGAGATTTACAAGCGACTTACAAGGCAGGAAAAACTGTCGGGAAGCATCCCTGATTGGGGCGATGCAATCGCCTGGAATGAGCTCCACAGATCAGGAGAATATCCGGATTTATGGAACTAGTCCATCAACACTTTTTGTCCTATATCCCTATTTTTTCCACAAGAGCCTGATCTGCGGGGAGCCATGCGACGGTATCCAGTTCCTCCGCCGTCAGCCATTTTGCATCCTCGGCTTCTTTCAGAACCAGGCTGCCGCTGACCACGGTGCACCAAAAACAGTCCATGGAAAGATGAAATTCCGGATAATCGTATTCCACGGTTTCGATCAGTTCACCCACGGAAATCTCGGTATCCAGTTCCTCCCGGATTTCGCGGACCAGCGCTTCCTGCGGCGTTTCTCCCGGCTCGATTTTGCCGCCGGGGAACTCCCATCCGCCCTTGAATTCTCCGTATCCGCGGGCGGTGGCGAATATCTTTTCCTTATCTTGAATTACGGCTGCAACAACTCTGATGGTTTTCATATTACTCCAGTAGCTTCCCCCGTTCCAGGTCGTTATAGACAAATTTGCAGACCGCTTTCAGAGCCTCGCCTCGGGTGGCGCCGAAGCCCCGAAATGCCCGCAGATCACCCACGGTCATAATGCAGTGATACTGCACCCTGCGCATTTTTTTAAAATCCGGTCGTTGATTAATTCCGTCGAAGGGAATGTACAGCACGGTTTCGTAGCCGGCCTTGATGTAGCAGAACCGGGGCGCTGCACCGTATTTGCGCACAGCCCACTCCCAGATCAGCCGGATGTAGTTTTTTTCGTCCGCGCCGTCCGGTGCATTATCCGAGTCCTGCAGCAATTCTTTCAGGCTCCGGGTTTCTTCAATTGGCCGCATGTCTCTGATGTCCATAGAAAAATTGTAGCAAAACACCCGGCGGAATGCAACGAACCATACGCTTCGCAGCTCAAACCGTCCCTTCGAAAATCCGCAAAATTTACAACTCCTTTCATGAAAGAAAGGAGGATTTTTCTATGGAGAAAAATAAACGGTCAGAGAGTGCAAAAGCCGCAAAGCATCCGACACGACAGGACAAAATAAAGCGTTCATCATTATACAATTACAAAGAGATGAACCGCGAAACCGTGTCAACAATTGAAGGATTTGCCGCCAGGCTCTGTCAGCTGCGCACTGCAAGGAACCTTTCCGCTCGGGAAATGAGCCTGTCGCTGGGCCAGGGGGTCGGATACATCAACAACATCGAAAACGGCCACAACATGCCGTCCATGACCATGTTCTTCGAAATCTGCGAATTTCTGCAGGTGTCCCCCTGCGAGTTTTTCTGGTACACCAAGGCCGACCGGCTGCTCTGCGAGAAGCTGCTGAGCAGCGCCCGCCGCCTGAACACCGAAGACCTGGAATTGCTGATCCGGCTGGTCAACAAAATGCAAAAGGAGTAAGAAAATATGAAAAAGAAGAAAAAAACCTGGCTGATCATTCTGGTTCTGCTGGTGGCTGCCGGCATATTCGGAAAGACCCCGGAGGAACCGCAGAAGACACAGCCCCAGGCGCCGTCACAAAGCCAAACACAGACACAGCCTCAGACACCGCCAAAGCAGGAACAGACCGAGACCCCCAAGGAAGAAACCAAGACGGAGACTCCGAAGGAAGAGCCGAAGAAGGAAATCATGACCGAGACTCCGAAGGAAGAACCGAAGAAGGAAACCCCTGCGCCCCAACCCGAGCAGTCAAAGCAGGAAGAACCGCAGCAGCCGAAAACCAGCGGCTACGAGGATGTTTACAACAAGTATGCCCAGAAGCTGAAAGACACCACGCCCAAACTGATCGAGGAGTACAAGGCTGAGGCAAAGAAGAACAACGCCGGCATAGAAGGTCTGGCGGAAATTCTGGCTCAAAAAACCGAGAAGCTGGCCGGTGTCCAGGTGGAAGGCGGCGAAAAGCTGGCGGATGTGTATATGAAATCCGGTTCCGGAAAGTACGAGGACTATCAGGAATGGTATAACAAGCTTTATGCGGTTTATGAAAAGGAATACGAAAAGCTCTTCAACGCTTATATGAAATCTATTATGTAGCGGACGGACTGCCGAAGATTGCACGCACCGTCCCGGGAATCAGGAAAATGCAGGGAGACAGCTTGTCATTTTCCTTGACATGCAGCATAATAGAGGCGTATGAACAGCATGTCCGATACAATTGTATATTCCGAAATCTGGGTGGTTCCCCAGGATCGACTGGCAGACTTTTTTGCCCGGGAGGGCTTCCCGCTGACCGGCGAAGAATACCGCGGAGCGCGGCTGCAGATCCGTGTGACCCCTTACGATATCAAAGTTCTCTGCGGCAAAGAAATGCCCCGCTGCCGGGTGGAAATATCCGGAGAGAAAGAGGCCGCAGCAAAGCTGCATCGACGCTTCGAACTCATGTTCCTTTCCGCCGGCGGCTGAAATGAAAACGAATCCCTGCCCAATCGGGCAGGGATTTTTATGTGTGCAAAATCAAACCAGGGAGAATCGCCGTCAGATTCCGGCAAACCGGGCTGTTTTTAATTGTTGTCCGTCCATTTTCTCCGGCGTTGTGCAGAGAAAATTGCTGCTGCCGCAAATAGGATGATCTCCGCCATCTGCAGCAGATTTTCGCCGGTTTCCGGAGAAATCGGATAATCCGGGCACGTTACCGTAATTTGCTCAGTTTCTGCGCCGGGAATGGCAAAGCTTAAAAGTTCAAAGCTGTCGTTGGAAATGTCGCCGGAAAGCAGCATGGGAGTCTGTTCATAAGTCAAAGTAAATTCCGCTGCGGCTTTTCCGTCCCGCAGCACAAAGGCAACGGAAGGAATCACATCCACATAATCCCGGATAAAGAGATATTTTACGTCCGCACCTACACCGCCGTCCTCGTCCAGCAGATAGTCCGGCAGAATATCCTTTGCCAGACTCCGGACCTCCTCGTTATTCTGCCCGATGCACAGAGGATCCTGACGGTAATACTTCTCCGGATGAGTGTTCAGATCTTTTATTCCCTGAAGGTAGAAATCTGCCAGTTTTTCCGCAGTTTTTTCTCTCTCGCCCTCTGTTATGTCGGATACCAAAGGCTCTGCGGAAACCGCTGCATCCACCAGCTCCCGGCAAATCTGCGTCAGGCTTTCCTCATCTAAGTCCGGCTGATCCCAGACAGTTCCCTTCAGATCCAGCTCTTCCACACTATCCACCTTGGGAAAATCGTTAAAAGGCGGCGCCGGCGGCTCGTTCAAACCAATCAGAAGTTCCTCGTTCAGCGCCTGAAGGCTGGCCAGCGGATTGTTCTTCGCATCCTGCAGCCTGCTGCCGGATTTTGCGGAAACCAGCACGTTATACCGGCTGACCGCCACAACGTAATCCTCGTAGGAAAATTGACCCGTTTGGCTGCGCACAGGTTCATCGGAATAAAAATACCTATAGTCTGCAGGTCCCGCAAAAATGGCTGCCTCATCCTTGTACCAATACCAGTGATTCTGTCCGTAAACCGCCGTGGCAAAAAGCACCGCATTGGAGGAAAGCTTTCCGCTGGCAGTATCGTAGAGGCTGCCGCAGACCTTGCTGTTGCCGCGAATATAGCTCGGGCCCGCATCATCCGGATAATCCTTTGCCTCCGGCTTTAAGGTCGTAGTCGTAATCCCCGCATAGTCGTTGCCCAAAACGTTATAGGAAACCATCTTTACGCTGCCGTCCAGCGGCATGGTCTGACCGCTGCCCCAGGAGGTCAGAATATTTCCGTAGTCGGAAGAGGTGTATTTTTTAACGTGACCGTTCAGATAATCGTGCAGATTCTCCACCCCGCTGCTTTTCAGCGTGTAAATCATCAGCAGCGAATTCACATCTCCGAGCTGTACATATTCGGAGGGCCCGAAATCCTGTACGGCATAAATAAAGCCGGTGGTTTTGTAATCCTTGTAGACCTCTTTGTCTGTGTAAATCCGGTCGTCATACACCGTAAGGCCGGCGCTGATGCCCAGAGAAGTATAATACACCTCGGAATTGGTGATGTAGCAGTAATTATCGCTGCCTGTAATACTGTTCTCCAAAGACTGGGTCAGCGCGTCCACGGTGCCGCAGAAGCGCTTCATGGCTGCCAACTTGGTGGTATCCAGGGTAGTATCCGACATGCCCAGTACATTGGTTACAAAGGCGCCGTAAGTACCGGTCTGCAGAATCATCCGGTTCATAAAGTCCTGGATATCCTTGCGGGTTTCGGATTCGTAACTGTGCGTCAGATAGAGAGATTTCAGCATGGCATCCACGCCGTCTCCGGCTGCCAGCAAATGACTGCAGTAATTGGCAAATCGGTCATTTACCTTAATCGCAAAAGATGCGTCCTTATTTACTTCTTTACATCCGATGCGGTAACTCAGCACATTGACCGCATCTGCTGCCACCTGATGAATCTCTTCCGGCGTAATCTCCGCTTTCCCCTCCGGTGTAAACATGGGGAAATTTCCGGAAACAAAAATACCGTAATTTTCTTCCTCTAAATTTTTGGTAATCAAAGCTTCGATCGCCGCCGTCAAATCCTTCTGATAGCTGTTCACGTTAAAACTGAGGCTTTGCGGCAGACAGTCCGCCGGCAGAATAACATAGCGGCTGTCCGCAAGATACTCTGAGGGAATACTGTTGCCTGCAAAGGTATAAGGCAGTTCATTGCCCTCCGCATCTTTCAGATACAGCAGAATAATCTGCGTATTGTCGATGCCGCCGGCACTTCTTGCACCGGTGCTTTCGTTCAGGCACCATGCCTTGATCCCGTTCAGCAGCATGCCGCTGAAATCCGCCATCAGAGGTTCCATTCCGTTTTCCATATAGCTGCGGCGGAAGGTGTTCCAGGCAGTGCACATATTCTGGGCCTTTAAGGCTCTGTTATTGAATTCGGTGGTAGCCTGCAGGGTGGTCATGGCGGCTGCAATATTGTCCAGCTTGGTATCCATCTCCGCCATTTTCTCGCTCATTACTTTGATTTCATCCAGAATGTTGACAATACCGCTCTTTACCGGATCTTCCATCACACCGATGAGCTTTAAAAAAGTAACACTGCCGTTAATCACGGCAAGGCTGGTTCCCGCGTAGCCCGCCACCTTCATAAAATCGTCGAAAGCGGAGGAAATCTGTTTTCCGGCGTCCACCGCATCCTTCAGTTCATCAATCTTTTCTGCGGCCTCGGAAATACGCTGCATGGCTCTTTCAATCTCTTCGGGACTGATATCACCGGCACCGAAATCTTCCGCAAAAGCCCCGGCGGGGAAAACGCAGACCAGCATAGCTGCTGCAAGAATCAGACATAATACTCTTTTTTCCATAAAAACACTTCTTTCTTCCGAAAAAAAGAAAACCGAAACACATCGGGCGTTTCGGTTTTTCCAATCTACATAATCAAACTTCCCAGCGCGTATCCCAGGGTGCTCATAGCCAGAATGGCCAGCACCGCAAATACGCCGCCCCAGAGGAACAGGTCTCTGGCGGAGGTCCTGCCGGAGCCGATGGCCACGGTATTGATGGTGCTCTGCGCCGCCGGGGTCATATTGCAGATAGCCGCACCGAAGCCGATGAGGCACAGCAGTGCCGCCGGATTTACGGTACCTGCGGGAAGTGCCGCCAAAATGGCCACCGCAATACTGGAAACCACGGTGGTGGTGACGATGTTGCTGGCAAAATTGGTCTGGATGACTACCCAGGCGCAGAAGAACAGTACCAGCATGGCCGGAGAAAGACCTGCCGCCACAGGGCCCAGAACGTCCGAAAGCCAGGCGGAAATACCGATATTGGTATCCGTCAGACAGCCGCCCACCAGCGTAGCGGTACCGGTCATGAGAATCGCCTCCCACATGACGCCCTTGGTGGCTGCTTCCCGGAACGTCACAATGGGCTTGCCCTGAGGCTTTACCAGGAAAATCAAAATGCAGCCAAGCAGCGGCGGCATGGCAGTGGTCATGTCGTTGATAAACTTGTATACGGCGGGAAGGCTGCCCTTGACCAGACTGGGCGCCACCCAGAGAATTACAACAAAGGCCACGACCGCCAAAACGAATTTCTCCGCGGCATCTGCCTTGGGCACGCTGCCCTTTAAAGACTGTGCTTTGGCCGGATTGACCTGATCGATATCTTCCGGACGGAAGAAGAAACGGAAGACCAGAATCAGCAGTGCGGTCAGTACAATGCCGCAGGGAATGCCCACCGCCATGTAAGCGAAGGGAGAGATGGTCTTTCCGAAAGCAGAGGCATACGCGCCCATGGCCAGCGTCGGCCAAACGTGTCCGATGGGGGTCATGCCGGAGGAAAGCGAAATGCAGATGACCGAGCCGATCATCAGCATATTGGCGGTGCGGGAATTTTCCTTCAGCTCCAGCACCTTGTAGATTTCCTCCAGGAACGGCAGGAAAGCCACGAAGAGTACGCTGGGCGAAATGAACAGTCCCAGAAGTACCTCTGCCGCCAGCAGAAAGCTGACGAAATGCCAGGGCCCCTTTGCCGCGATTTTATTGGTAATAAAGGCAATGGCGGTTCTCTTTACAAAATTGGTCTTGCTTAACGGATACACCAGAATAAAAGAGAACAGCAGAAATGCCAGGGTGGAATTTCCGAAGGTCTTCGACAGCGTGGCGGTAAAACCGTAGCCGGGGATTAAAGCCACCAGGAACATCACCATAAAGCAGGGCCAGTCGATGGATACGCCCACCCACAGCACCAGAGAAGCAATAAATACACCCATGGTATACATGGCAGTGCGGATAAGT
>JAZUKP010000082.1:0-5756 GCA_045643345.1 Anaerovoracaceae bacterium
CCTCTCCTATATCCAGTCCTCGTCGGTGCCGCTGGATGAGATCCATCTCTCCTATAGCGGCACGGACAGCTATGTCTACATTCAGAACATGGCGGATATCGTAGCCGTATTCGCCGTGAAGGCCGGGTTGAATGACACGGAGCCGCTGGACGTACTGACCATGGACGCCAAACGCATTCGCATCTTCCGGGAGGTATTCTGGGATATGGTGTCCGTGTCCTCGTTCCTGACGGAGACGGAAAGGAATACCGGCTTTGTGGATGAGAACGATGAGCCCATCATGGAAACTCACCGGCGGCTGGATATCCGCATCAAACTGCACCGGGCGGAATAACAAAAATGATTTACATGCACGTGGACGCCAACTCCGCTTTTCTAAGCTGGAGCAGCGTGGATGCAATTGCAAAGGGGTCCGAGATTGATTACCGGACCGTACCCGCAGTGGTGGGCGGTGACGAAGCTGCCCGTCACGGTGTTGTATTGGCTAAATCGGTGCCGGCCAAGTCCTTCGGTATCGTTACCGGGGAAAGTCTGATGGAAGCCCGGCGCAAGTGTCCGGATCTGATTGTTCTGCAGCCGGATTTTGAAATATATCAGCGTTACAGCGACGCGATGTACCGTATTCTCTGCGATTATTCTTCGGAAATCGAGCGCTACAGTATTGACGAATGCTTTTTGGATTACACGGCTTCGGAAAAGATTTTCGGCAATCCGGTAAAGACGGCTTATGCCATCAAGGACCGCATCAAAAATGAACTGGGCTTTACGGTGAACGTGGGGGTGTCCGACAGCAAAATCCTGGCCAAAATGGGTTCCGAACTGAAAAAGCCCGACCGGGTCCATACTCTCTGGCCTTCGGAAATGGCGGAAAAACTGTGGCCGCTTCCCGTGGACGATTTGTTCATGGTAGGAAAAAGCTCTGCCAAAAAGCTTCGCAGCATCGGCATCGATACCATCGGCAAGCTGGCGGCGGCAGACGAAGCGATGCTGGTGCAGGTGTTCAAAAGCTACGGACCCTTGCTGCACAGCTATGCCAACGGCAGAGACTACGGCAGCATGTCCATGAATCATGAGGACGTGCGGAAAGGGGTAGGCAACAGCATCACCATCGATCACGACGTGCTGGAGGCCGCCGAGGCGAAAGTATATCTGCTGCATCTCTGCGAAAAAGTCTCCTCCAGGCTTCGCGCCATGCAGGCGGAAGCTTCCCGGGTTTCTGTAAGCATCCGAACCTCCGGCTTTCTCAATTACGGACATCAGGAACAGACCGATACCTTTACCAACACTACAAAGGATATTTACGGGGCTGCCTGCCGGCTGTTTGACGAATGCTGGCACGGTGAGCCCATACGCCTTCTGAACGTTACCGCAGGAGGGCTTCGTTATGCCGAAGATGATGCCCAGATCTCTCTTTTCGACACGCCGAAAAAGGCGCAGGACCTGGCTGCGGACAAGGTAATGGACGATATCCGCGCCCGCTTCGGGAAGGATTCCATAAAAAGAGGAAGTCTGATTTAAAAATGCAGAAACTTTTTGTTTTTTTACGAACATTTCTCCTTGACATGCAATACGGTAAATGGTAATATCTTCAATGCAGTCTTTGAGGAAAGAGGCGTATGTGGCGGTGTAGCTTAGTTGGCTAGAGCGTCCGGTTCATACCCGGAAGGTCGGCGGTTCGAATCCACCCGCCGCTACCATATTCTTTTTTCGCTGCTGCATGGTTACGGTGGGTGTAGTCAAGCGGCCAAAGACGCCGGGTTGTGGCTCCGGTAGTCGTGGGTTCGAATCCCACCACCCACCCCATAACTTCATATTTTCGCAGGGGTATCGCCAAGCGGTAAGGCAACGGATTCTGATTCCGTCATGCGAAGGTTCGAATCCTTCTACCCCCGCCATTTTTTTAGGGCGCGATAGCCAAGTGGTAAGGCACAGGTCTGCAAAACCTTTATGCGCAGGTTCGAATCCAGCTCGCGCCTCCAAAAGCAGGAGTATTGTTTAGACGATACTCCTTTTTTTGTCGTTTTCCCGTGGTTCTTTTTTCTTCTTTCCTTGTATTTGCCGCGTTGCTTATCGTATAATAAAGTCATTATGAAGAACATCACAACTTATTACTCCAGCCGCAAAAACGTTTTTGTCTGGCTGGCTGTCCTGCTGAGCCTTGTCTCCGCAGTGACCAGAATTATGGCTTGCAGTGGCGCAGATTCTGCAGGCTTCGGTGTGGTGGTTGTCCATATTCTTTTTCCGATAGCAGCAAATTTATTTATTTCTGTACGGCTGCCCTGGCGATGCGGAGAAATGTTTTATGTGACGGTGAACCCTGTGGTTCTTCTTGCAATACACTTCTTTTTCCGGATTGTGGAACTGGAAGTCCCTGCTGCAATAACCATCTGCTGTATTATTTTCTGCGTACTTCAGTTGTTTGCTTTTATGCGGACTTATAAGGGATATTGGAATTCCAAGCTTCCGGTCCTGACAGCCTGGCTGATGCCGCTGCTGTTTTGTCTGGATGAACAGTTCCGGGGTCTTTTTGTATCCGCCTGGCAGAATCCGGATTGCATGCCGGCAGTTCTGACAGAGCTTTCAGCCTGGCTGAGTGTCGTGTGCATCATTCTGGCGTCCCGGAAAATGCCTGCTCCGGAGGAAGGGGAACCTTACCGGCGCAGATACGGAGACCGCTATGAAGGACGCCGCCTTTACGGAGTGTATCCGATGGGGCAAATGGTGCCGTATTTCATGCCTAACAGAGTCGGCTCTTCCAACTACATCCTGGACAAAATCGAGATTACCAATGTGGAGAAGTACATCCACGCAAAGAGAAAAAGCGGCTGTAAGCATTTCGGTCTGACCCATCTGTTCCTGGCTGCCTATGTGCGTGCCGTGGCGGAGTATCCTGCGCTGAACCGCTTTATTGCGGGACAGAAAATCTATCATCGCTTTGATATCGTGTGCAGCATGGTCATCAAAAAGGAGATGAGCTCCTCCAGCCCGGACACTACCATCAAGGTGAAATTCAATCCGGCGGATACCGCGGAACAGGTGTATGAGAAGTTCAATGCCGCCGTGCAGGAAGTAAAGGCCACAGAGGAACTGGACAATAATTTTGATGCAATCTGCAATCTGTTTTCCAAAATCCCCAGTATCCTGATGGCCGGTGCGATCTGGATTTTCCGCATTCTGGATTATTTCGGACTTCTGCCGATTGAAATTCAAAATCTGTCGCCGTTCCACGCATCCATGTTTATTACCTCCATGGGTTCTTTGGGTATTCCTCCGATTTTCCATCATCTGTACGATTTCGGAACCATGCCTCAGTTCTGTGCTTTCGGAGCGAAATATACGGAGCGGACAACAGCTGCGGACGGGACGGTCAGCAGCAAGAAATACGTGGATTTCACCTGGGTTACGGATGAAAGAATCTGCGACGGCTTTTATTATGCTGCCGTTCTGAAGAGGATGAAAACTTATCTCCTGCATCCGGAGGTGCTGGATACGCCGCCGGAAGAAGTGAAAGAGGATATTGCATAAAAATGAAAACTTTAATTGCCGGTGCGGACATTCTGGAACGAAAGGACGGTCAGTATCGGGAGATCAAAAACGGATTTCTGGGAATTGACGGAGACACCATCGACTATATCGGGGCGCAGAAGCCTGCAGCGGAATATGACAACATAAAGAATATGTCCGGAAAGCTGCTGATGCCGGGTCTTGTCAACGGTCACACCCATGCCCCCATGACGCTTCTTCGAGGTGTTGGCTCCGGTCTTCCTCTGCAGCGCTGGCTGTTTGAGGCTATTTTCCCCATCGAGGACAAAATGACGGAAGAGGACGTTATTGCCGGAACGCAGTTTGCCATTCTGGAAATGCTGGCAGGCGGAACCACCTGCTACCAGGATATGTACTGGAATCAGATGGCTTTAGCCCCCATGCTGCTGGAGAGCGGCATCAAGGTAAACTGCGGCGCTGTGGTGCAGCTGAACGACCCGCAGGCGCAGTGGGCGCTGGACTTTGCGGAAAGCCGTCTGGCCGGTACGGAGGCGTTTTTTCAGGCGTTCAACAACGCAGGAGAGGGAAGGATTCATGCCAATATGCAGGTCCATTCCGAGTATCTGATGGACGACCGCATTTTGTCCCGCTGCGCCGATCTGGTGCATCGTTACGGGATGGAAGTGCATATGCATATTTCCGAAACCAAGTCCGAGCACGAGGAGTGTCTGCAGCGCCGCGGCATTACGCCCATTGCATATTTCAATAAAATGGGGATGCTGGATACGGGAGCAGTCTGCGCACACTGCGTGTGGGTCTCGGACGAGGACCTGGATATTATGGCGGAAAAGGGAGCATCTATGGTTCACAATCCTACCAGCAACCTGAAGCTTGGCTCCGGCATTGCGCCGGTGGCGGCGGCTCTGCAGAAAGGCGTGAACGTATGCATCGGAACCGACGGAACCGCCAGCAACAACAACCTGAATATGTTTGAGGAAATGCATATTGCATCCATTCTTCAGCAGGGCGCAAATCTGGATCCTTTGGCTGTACGTGCGGCACAGGCGCTGGATATGGGCACAATCAACGGAGCGAAGGCTCTGCACCGACCGGACACCGGTTCTCTGGAAGTGGGAAAAAAGGCGGATATTGTGGCCATCGATCTGGATAAACCGCATCTGCAGCCCAATGTGGACAGCGTAGCGCTTCTGGTGTATTCCGCCCAGGCCTCGGATGTGTGCATGACCATGGTGGACGGAAGGGTGCTTTACGAAAACGGAGAGTACAAAACCATTGATAAAGATAGGTGTAAAGCGGAATATCTTATTGCGGCGAACCGTCTTTTGATGTAAAATATTAACTTGAGAGAAGGGTTTAGTTATTTCATATTTATTAAATATATAGGAGGATATTATGGGCTTTTTTGATAGCGTAAAAGAACTCGGCGAGAAGGGTCTCGACAAGGCAAAGGATTTAGGAGCCATCGGCAAGGCAAAGATTCAGATTGCGGAAGCGGAATCTGATATTACCAAGACACTTACCGCAATTGCAAAGGATCTTTTTGAAAATAATGCAGAGCTGCTGGAGGAGAAATATCCGGAGCAGATGGGCAAGAACAAGGAATTAAAAGGAAAGATCGAAGAGCTGAACGCACAGATTGCAGCTGCAAAGGAAGACTAATTTAAAAAAAGGATTCTTATACCCCTTCTTCTGATTTTGAGGAAGGGGTATCTTTTTATTTCGGAGGGAAAATGACAACCAGTTTCAGACCGTTGGATCGGGAAATAGATTTGATTGATATTTGCAGAATGCTGATAGGAAAACTGCTGTACCTCTTGCTTTTTGCTGTGGTCGGTGCAGTCCTGTACGGCGGATGGAAATCAATCGGTGTTATCGGAACTCCGAATTTTTCTGTTTCTGCATTGATAAAGCCTGCGATTATCGGGGCTGTTTTGGGATTTCTTGCAGCCGTCATCCTGTTTTGTCTGATTTATCTTTTTAACGGAAAAATAAAAATTGCTGAGGAGCTTACCGCTATAGGGCTTCCGATGTTTGGGTTGATTTCTGTTTTTCATAAGAATTGGCTTCTCCGGTTTGCAGAAAAGCTTTTCCGTTCCGGAAGACTTTCGGATGCAGGTCTGGAACAGAAAAAACTGGCTGCAAAGCTGGAAACCACCTGTAAAAACAACGAAATTGATGAGGTCTTTATCGTCGGAGACATGAGTGCATTTTCGGAGGAAGCATCGCAGCTTTTTTCGAATTTGTCCGGGAAG
>JAZUKP010000083.1:0-4098 GCA_045643345.1 Anaerovoracaceae bacterium
GCTGCGTTGATTTCTTCTACTGCGATTTCTGCACCGTACTGTACGGACTGTCCGTAGTTGGCATAGTCGCCGGAGGTGGGTCCGATACAGCCGATTTTGATGTTGTTTGATTCAGGTTCTTCGTTTTTTCCGCAAGCCGCAAAGCAGAATACCATTGCGACTGCGAGCGCTACAGCTACAAATTTTTTCATTTTATTTTCTCTCCTTAAAAAATAATACCTATAAAAAAGGGCAACCCGGAAAACTGTTCGGATTGCCTCTTGATTAACATTGTGTAAAGTTCGGGGTAATCGTTACAGTTTATCTTTTGCCGGTCTAATCAGCCGCACCAGAAGAAGGCCGAGCAGCTCGACCAGAAGAACGATACCGATAATGACGATGTTATTGTTGACTGTAAACAAATTTTTTATTCCTTTCTTTGTTCATCGACACAAATATATTAGTCTTTCTCGTTTGTTGTGTCAAGTAGTAAATTGATTATTATTGAAAAAATGTTGTATAATATTTTATCTTTGATTCTGGATAGGAGAAAAACGGCGATGAAACTGAACAATAAAAGAACTTTTCTGGTGGGACTGGCCTTTTTGTCCATCTGCGCCTTCTGGCAGATGTACGATAATATCGTTCCGCTGATTCTGACGAAAACCTTCCAAATGGATGAAACGGTTACCGGTGTGGTCATGGCGGCAGACAACGTGCTGGCTCTGTTCCTGCTTCCTTTCTTCGGAAGTCTTTCCGACCGGACCGATACCAAAATCGGAAAGCGCATGCCCTTTATTCTGGCGGGTACCGCTTTTGCGGCAATATTCATGAACATTCTTCCGTTTTTTGACAACGGTTACTATGCGGCTCCCTCTGCCGGAAAGATGATTGCTTTCGTGGTGATTCTGGGATTGCTTCTGGTTGCCATGGGCACCTACCGTTCTCCGGCGGTTGCCCTGATGCCGGATGTTACGCCCAAGCCGCTGCGTTCCAAAGCCAACGCCATTATCAATCTGATGGGTGCCGTGGGCGGCATTATCTACCTGGGCATTGCGGCGGTGCTTTATCCCAACAGCAAAACCGAAGGCGTGGCCCACGTAAACTACAGCATTCTGTTCGTGGTGGTTTCCGCCATTATGGTGCTTGCCGTGGTACTTCTCTTCTTATTCGTAAAAGAGCCGAAGCTGGTGGAAGAAAACAGAAAGCTGGAAGAACAGCATCCGGAATGGAACCTGGCGGAAGACGACGGTTCCGGCAACGAAGTGCTGCCGAAGCCGGTAAAAAAGTCTCTGCTCTTCCTGCTGGCCTCCATTGCCCTCTGGTACATCGGATACAACGGGGTCACCACCTGGTTTACCACCTATGTTTCTGAAGTAATGGGGCAGGGCCTGGGCGGTGCATCCACCTGTCTGCTGGTTGCCACCGGCGGTGCCATCGTTTCTTATATCCCCATCGGTATGGTTGCATCTAAAATAGGAAGAAAGAAGACCATCCTTTTCGGCGTGGTGCTTCTGGCAGCATGCTTTGCGGCAGGCGGAATTCTGACTACAAAGTTCCACAGCATCAACGTGATTATGTTCATCGTGTTTGCCCTGGTGGGTCTTGCCTGGTCTGCCATTAACGTAAATTCTCTGCCCATGGTGGTGGAAATGTGCAAGGGATCCGACGTGGGGAAGTTTACCGGTTACTATTATACTGCATCCATGGCGGCGCAGGTGATCACTCCGGCACTGGCGGGAACTTTGATGAAGACCGTCAGCTACAAGGTACTGTTCCCCTACGCAGCGTTCTTTGTGCTTCTCAGCGGTGTGACCATGCTCTTCGTAAAGCACGGTGACGTTACGGACGTTCCGGCAGCCAAAGGTCTGGAAGCCTTTGACAGCTACGACGCGGATTAAAAATTTATTATGAAAGCACAAAAAAGACCTTGACAAATTTGTGCCTCGTTGCTAAACTTGATGAAAACACGAAGGAAAGGAGTCTTTTCGATGAGAAGATGCGCAGACATCAACAGAATGATGATGGGTATGGACATGGGCATGGCTATGCGCATGCACCTTTGCGTGCTTACTTCCGAAAAGATTGCTGAATAACTCATATTCGTACAACAAGGGTTACATTAAGGCGAGACTTTCGGAAGTCCCGCCTTTTTTAATACACTGTGTTATTATTTTTTAAGGAGATAAAAAAATGAAAAAGAACATTAAGAAAATTGCAAGCATTCTGCTTACACTGGTACTGGTCTTCAGTTTCGCCGCCTGCGGCAGCAAAGAAGAAGCTAAAATCGTAGTTGCGGTTCCCAACGATACTTCCAACGAAGCAAGAGCGCTGCTCCTGCTGGAAGCACAGGGCATCATCGAGGTGGATGACAAGGCAGGCATCAACGCTACCGTAGCCGACATCACCAGCAACCCCAAGAACATTGAATTCTACGAAGTAGAAGCAGCACAGCTGCCCAGAAGCCTTGCCGACGTAGACTACGCCGTAATCAACGGTAACTACGCCATTGATGCCGGCTTAAAGCCCTCCGATGCACTGGCTCTGGAAGGATCCGCTTCCCCCTACGCAAACATCGTATGCGTGAAGGAAGGCCACGAAAGCGATCCGCTGGTAAAGGCTCTTGTTGCAGCCATCACCAGCCAGCAGGTAAAGGATTATATTGCAGACAAGTATAAGGACGGTTCCGTAGTTGCCACCATCGACAACCCCACCGACGGCTATGATGCCAGCCTTGATTACGCCGCACTTTCCGGTCAGAAGATTACCGTTGCCGCAACTCCCACACCCCACTGCGAAATCCTAAACGACGTGGTAAAGGGAATCCTGGAAGCCAAGGGCATCGTCCTGGAAGCCATTGAATACAACGATTACGTTCAGCCCAACATGGTTGTAGAATCCGGCGAAGTAGTCGCAAACTTCTTCCAGCACGTTCCTTACTTAACCGATTTCAACAGCGAAAACGGAACCCACGTAGTTTCCGTATGCCTGGTTCACTGCGAACCGATGGGCCTCTTCGGCGGAAAGCAGACAACACTGGATGCATTAAAGTAATTCAAAATGTAATTTTTCTCAAATGATTGAAATAATTAATTTATCCAAACAATTTACCACCGCGGAAGGCGTGGTGGAAGCACTCAAAGATGTGTCGCTGTCTATTGAAGACGGCGACATCTTTGGCGTTATCGGCATGAGCGGCGCGGGTAAATCCACCCTGGTGCGCTGCATCAATATGCTGGAACGTCCCAGCTCCGGTCAGGTGATCGTGGACGGCGTGGATATGGGCGCATTGTCCGTTCCGGAGCTGCGGGCAAAACGCAGAGAAATCACCATGATTTTCCAGGGCTTTAACCTGCTGATGCAGCGGACCTGTCTGGCCAACGTGTGCCTTCCTTTGGAACTGGAGGGCGTCGTCAAGGCCGAGGCAAAGAAGAAAGCCCAGGAACTGCTGGAAATCGTTGGTCTGGGAGATAAAGCCCTGGCTTACCCGGCCCAGCTCTCCGGCGGTCAGCAGCAGCGGGTGGCTATTGCCCGTGCGCTGGCTACCAATCCGAAAGTGCTGCTCTGCGACGAAGCTACCTCCGCACTGGACCCGAAAACCACCAATGAAATTCTGGACCTGATCCGGGACATCAACGAAAGACTTGGCGTTACCGCAGTAATTATTACCCACTCCATGTCCGTTGTGGAAAGCATCTGCAAGCACGTAGCCATTCTGGACGGCGGCGTGGTGGCGGAGACCGGAGAGGTTTCCGACATTTTCAGCCATCCCAAGACCGATGCGGCAAGACGTTTGGTATTCCCGGAAGGTGAAGCCGAGGACAACGTGGTAGCCGGCAGAGAAGGGGAGCGTTACGTTCGTGTGGTGTTCAACGGTTCCGAAACCACCGGTACCCCGCTGATTGCCCACATGGCAGTGGAAAAGGGAATCGAAGCGAATATTTCTGCGGCCTCTACCCGAAGCATCGGCCGGAAGGTGTTCGGCTCCATGCTGCTGGGTATTGTGGGCGGTGACGAAGCGGTGAGCAGTGCACTGGAGTATCTGCAGTCTGCAAACGGCGTTGTGGCGGAGGAGGTGAAAGTAAATGTTCAATAATTTATTTGATCCGGAATATGTCA
>JAZUKP010000084.1:0-11418 GCA_045643345.1 Anaerovoracaceae bacterium
TGGTATCCCCGGCAGATCATCCACCGGTTCAAGCTGGGCGGCGGCACCTATCTGGCAAAGCCCCTGGGGCAGCTGATGGCGGAGCGCATTCGCATGTCCGCGGCCCCGGAGGACTTCGACAGCATCTGCTTTATTCCCTCCGCCCCGGAAAAACTGGCCCGGCGGGGATACAATCCGGCGCAGCTTCTGGCAAAAAACGTGGCCGAAGCGCTGGGTCTTCCCCTGCTGCCGGTGCTGGTAAAGCCCCGCGATACCGTCTCTATGCGTCTATCCTCGGGCAGCGCCCGGCGTACCCTGCTGGAAGACGCCTTCGAAATCGACCCCGCGCTGCAGAAAAGTATCGAAGGCGCCCGGCTCCTTTTAATCGACGACGTTCTTACCACGGGAAGCACCGCGGACGAAGCCGCCCGAACCCTGAAGGCCGCAGGCTGCAAACGAGTCTGCACAGCGGTGTTTGCCTGCAGCACCGGAAACCACGTGTGGAAAGAAGACCCGGAGGACGCAGCCGAGGCGCTTTGGTAATGCCGGGGACGCAATTTTGTGTTTTTTATGCGAACTTCGTACAAACGGTTTTGAAACGGTTGAGGGTGTATTATATAATAAATAATAATTTTTTCAGAAACGGACGGTGAAACACGATGCCAGGACCAGGACAAAACACAGATCAGAACGCGAATCAGAACGTTCCCGAGCAGGGACAGAACGCGAACAACAATACAAACGCCCAAACCGAAGAAAACCGGCGCGCCGAAGAAAACAGAAGAAGAGAACTCTCCAACTTTCAGCAGGCGGCGCTGATGCACAACCGGATTCTTCCCGCGCTGAACGGGGCAAGCATCGAGCAGCGCACCCGGGATCGGCAGCAAAATGCAGCACAGAACCCGCAGCAGGCACCCGCACCGAAGCAGAAAACCAGCGCCTGGGGTACCATTAAGCACGGACTTTTCACCGCCCTGTCGGCAGTAGCCACAGCCACCGTCGGCGGCTTTTTCGCGCTGGTGTCCAGGGCCTTTGTCGACTCCAGAAACTACCTCCCCCAAAAATATACCGGAACGATTACCGAAGCGGACACCAATATTATTCCCGGCACCAAAAACGAAAGATTCCAAGACCCGGACGTAGACGGCGAAGGCGACGATCAACCCATTATCGATGATATCCGCAGAGTGCCCCTGGTTTACGAAAGAGAAATCCTGGACGATATTAACAAAGGACCCACCATCACCCTGCATTTCAAACAGGGCCATGCAGGCAGAGGCGTTGCATTTACCAGTGATTTTAAGGCGGGTCATGCTTTTATTACGCTGAAATATACAAAGCAGGATCCTCTGACCCAGAAAAACAAGCGCTACCAGACTACCGTAGGCTTCGGCACACAGGCAGATTCCCTGACCGGAGGCGCACAGCTTCTTAACGGCATGTATGTTCCGAGTATCGTTCACGATGATTTCGGAGACTATGCGGACATTTCAAAAGAATACCCGATTACCAATAAACAATTTAATAAAGTGGTTCTGGCTGCGCAGGCTTACGAAGCGGGCGGCTATCAGCTGATGGAAAGAAACTGCACCACCTTTGTGGCGGATATGGCAAAGGCCGCCGGCCTGCAGGACGAAATCAGTGCGTTTCTGCAGGAGGCGGATTTCATCGTGGAACCCAATATCCTGTTTCCGTGGGTTGTACCGGGCGTACTGCTTGCCGGTCCCGCCGCTACGCAAATCGGTAAATACGGAGCGTATAAAGATATTGGCAAAAAGAACTACGAATACGGCCGTTTCGGGCAGGATCTGTACAGCAAGGGGGAAATTAAACGCATCGAAAAGATGAAACTGAACGCCCGCCTGTACGGCTACGACCCCTCCTCCAGCGGCGAAGCGCTCCGGAAATTGCCGAATACGGGACTGAATTCCACCGCCTATGGGCATGACGCCAGTATTGAAAGTGATATCTGGACAAAATTGTCTGCCGCAAACCGTGCTCTGGAGGCAGCTTTGAACAAAAAATTCCCCGGCAACAGTCAAAACGAAAACCTGATCAACTTCCTGGAAACCACGGCACAGGAACTCCGCGAGAAGTTTGCCGAGATGGAAAATAACTACAACGGTTTTTATGAAAACAGGAAAATATATTGGGACCAGCTCTCCGACCGAATGACCACACTGAACCGATACTACCTTGACTATTACAATACAGCAGGCACCAGTACGAACATTCTGTTTCAGAACGTGAGTGCAGTTTACGCCAATTTGAAGAAGACGATTATTAAAAAAATCAGTCCGATAAACGACACGTTCGTCGGCGCCGAAAGAATCTCTTCTTACAGCAGTAAAAGTCGGTATATAAATACGGAAAGAGATGTCGCAACTGCAGTGGCAAAACTTGCGCTCGGCGCAGCGGCGGTAAACATCCCAAACAACAGAGCCGGAAGCCTCGAGATCGGCTACTCCGAGCTCGCCGCCGGCTTGAAAATGTTCGGCAGTATGAAGGATGTTATCCGTTATTACCAGCTGAGTGGAAACTACAACAAAACAAAAGAGGAGACCATAGAATATGCCCGTTTAGAAAAGCGAAGAGTTTCCATAAAAACTTTTCAAAAAGCGCTCTGGGGCTTTGCCGGAAACAGAGCTTTTACGAAGAACGATTACAAATTTGCATTTATCGATCTTCCTCAGGGGGAAAAAGACTGCGGATTTGAAATCAAGAAGATTTATGCGGAGCGGCCGGACCTTCCGTCGGACGTATTCAAAGCCGTTGCGCTGGAACGCATCTTCGGCGGTATGAAAACCGCCATAAAAGCCGAACTGCAGAAAAATGGCTGCAAACCGGAAGACCTGCACAAAGTCATCTGCGATCATATGACGGCAAAAATCCAGGAAAACCGGAAGGAATACGAACTGCTGGCAGAAACCCTCTACCTGGATGAAGCCCGTACACATGATTACAAAAAATACGAACGGAGCAAAAACGAACTGAACTTCAAGGAAGCCTGCATGGAAAGGGCAAACGAAAGAATTTTGGACGCCCTCCAGACCTCCTATTTCCATACACTTATGGAAGATGTTATCTTAGAAACCAAAAATTCACCGGAAGCGAATCCGGAAAAAATCGACCTGTCCAAGCTGAAGGAAACCAAATTCCGGGATCTGCCCCAGTTCCAGGCGGTTCGGGAGCAGATGCACAAGATCACGAGCGCCCAGCCGCTGCTGGCGGAAAAGCGCAGCGAGGCTCTTCAGACCCTGAAGGACTGGAAGGAAGCCAAAAAGCCCGAGGCAGATTTCGCAAAAGTAAAGGAAAGCGTAGAAACCCTGCTGAAGGTGGATGCCTGCTACACAGATCTGATTTCTTCCAAGAAGCTGCTGTCGGTAAAAGGCAGCGCCGTAACGGAAGCGCAGCTGAACAAAATGCACGCCGCCGTCAAAGAGGAAGAAATTGAATTTTTCGCAGACACACTTTTAAGCTGCAGCGCAAAGGAACCGCTGGCCATCAGCACGGGCGAGCAAAGACTGGTGGATATGCTGAAAAAAGAGAATAAACTCTACAAAAAAGTGAATCTTCTGGAAGAAGAAGCGGGACCCAATCTGATATAAAGCGAGGCGGAAAACGATATGGAAAAAACAATGCGGAAATTTAATATTGCAGAAACCGACGCTGCCGGCGTACAGAATTTTCAGGGCTTTATTCTGGACAACGTATTTGCGCAGATTGCGCAGCTGCCGGATCTGAAGGAAGAAGGAATTATCGTCATCGGTGCGGTGGCGGACGGAAAGCCCGTGGGGGCTGCGGTGGCCCAGCTTTTCGAAGAGTATGAAATCTACGTCCACAGCATCATGGTGGCGGACGAATACCGGAGACGGGGCGTCGGCACCCAGCTTCTGCAGGAGGTTCTGAACGTATGCCTCATGGCCTACGACCCCGCCTTTATTCTCAACCCCCAGCACGACGAATTCTTCGTTCACCTGGAGTATGCCCTGCCGGAGCCGGAAAAAACCGATTTTGAAGGCTTCCTGAAAGCCTTCGGCTTTGCGAAATTCTACGATTTTCCGGCGCTTTACGTCTTCCGTTCCGGGCAGATTTCCGGCCTTGGAAAGAAATGCCCCGGCGTGTCTTCCGTAGTAGAAGCCGAAGGTGCAGACCGGGAACTTATTGCAGATTTCTTCGAAGAAACCGGGCTTTATCCGGACCCGGAGCTTTGCTTCTTTACGGGTCCCGAGGAGGAACCCCGCTGCCTGATGATTGCCCAGCCTCTGGGCGACGGAACCTACCAGATTTCCGGCGTAAATGCGGACGAGGAGACCTCCCGGGAGCAGGACCTGCAGGACCTGTTCTTCCACATGATCTACGCCGTAGAGCAGAAGAACGATTCCTACACGCTGCTGGTCAACGAAATGCAGAACCAGGAAGAAGAGTTCTGGAAGCGCATTGCCGAGACGCACGGAGAAATGATTTCTCACCGCGAAGCCGCTCTGGTAGTAAGCTTCGAATAACAGCTGTTTTTGATCGCCTGCAGATCAGAGAACAGAAGGGTCTCCTTTTCCGCAAGAGCAGTCCTCACCTTGTTGAAGAACTCCATGTTGGCCAGAAGCAGCCCTTTTACCACGTCTGCCTGTCTGGCCAGCTCGGCTCTGCTCGCCGCCTCCTGGGCATGGAGCAGCTGGTCGGAATCCCGGCGGATGCCATCCAGCAGATGATACCCAAGGCCCGCGTTATCCGTCATTTCGTCCACGATATTCGAGAGTGCTCTCTGCAGATCGCCGGAGCAGCCGTCGGCAACGCCCGGATAAAGCATCTCCACCGCCACCTTGCCGGCCAGACTGATCAGAATATCGTCGGACCGCTTTTCCAGCGGACGGCAGCGATGCACAAAGCCGCCCACGTCGGAACGCCCGCTGCTTTTGATGGATGCCAGCCCGATACAGCCGGGAACCAGCGCCTCCGCCACGCACACGTGCCCCGCCTCGTGAGCCGCCCGCATCTGCCGCTCCGCCTGGCCGGAAATCGTGGTGTCGTCCGGGCAGTGATAGGTCAGTCGCAGCACCGCAGCCAGAATGTGCTCCATTTTAACGTATTCGCTTCTGGCAAAGGCTGCGTAGATGGCCGCCTCGTTCATGACGGTTTCCAGCACGGAGCAGGCATCGGTGCCTGTCATCTTTACCACGTCGTCCAGGTTCAGGTCGGGATCGATATTTTTATCCTGCATATAGTGCCGCAGAATTTTTACCGCGTCTTCCATCGACGGCCGGGGCACCGAAATAAAGCGGTCGAATCTGCCGGTGCGAACCAGGGATTCCGGCAGCTCGTGGCTGTCGTTGGTGGTTGCCAGCGCCAGCACCGTAACGTCCTTGCAGGCGTCAATGCCGCTCTGCACCGCCACATACTCCGGGCAGTCTCTGTGGTCCCGGTCTTCGTTGGCAAATTTGTCCATGTCGTCCAGGAACACGATGGCCGGTGCGTTTTCTCTGGCATCCGCAAAGGCCTGGGTAATTTTATTGATAAAATCCTCGTCACCGGAATCCCGGCGCACCGTATAGGCCGGAATCCCGGCCTCTTCGATAAAACACTTGCAGATCAGGGTTTTGCCCAGTCCCGGCGCGCCGTCCAGGAGAATCCCCTTGGGCATTCGGGCACCCAGCTTTTTGTAATAATCCGGGTGATGAATCATATCGACCACCTGCAGAAACTCGGTTTTAATTGCGTCGTAACCGACTACCTTATCAAATGCGCTCATTTACGTTAGCCTCCTGCTGAACATTTCTATACATCTCTCTTTTTCCCTTATTATATTCCGTCGGATGACCCAAATCCGGGGCGTCCTTTGCTACGCGGCGAAATAATCGCACAGGTAGCTGGCCCCATACTTCAGCTTCTGCAAGGCCCTTTCGCAGATTCTGACGGTGCGTTCCCGGGAAAGTCCGAAGACGCCGCTGATTTCCTCCAGGGTTCTGCTGCGGCCGTCCCCCAGACCGAAGCGCAGGGAAAGCAGCTCCGCTTCTTTCGGGGAAAGCAGCTCTTCCATGGCGGCTTTCAGGCTGTCGCCGAGATAGGCGTTGGCCACGATGCTTTCCGGAGATGCCTCGCCCCGGTCGGAAACGAAATCCGCAAGACGGGAGCTTTCGTCGTCGCCCACGGGAAGATCCAGCGAGAGAGGCTGCTCCACCGTTTCCGACGCATAGTACGGAACCCGGATGGTGTTCTCCTGGGTTTCCAGCGCCTTTAATATGCGGGCTTTGATCCAGTGATACGCATAGGTGGAGAGCTTGGCCCCGGCGTTCGGGTCGAACTTATGAATTGCGGTAAGAAGACCGATGAAGCCCTCCTGCGCAAGGTCCTGCAAGTCCAGAATACTGTCCTTCTTATTGTATTTTGCGGCGAGGGAATACACCAGGCGCTGGTTGTCCTGCACCAGCCGGTCTTCCGCCGCCTTGTTTCCGCTTTGCGCAGCCCGAATCAGACTTCTTTCTTCCTCTTCTCTGCCGCAGAAATTTGAAAATTCAATGATATTGTCTTCGTATTCGTATTTCATAAATCCCCCTGTATTTCTCAATCGATACTCTGTTGGTTCCGGCAGGCAGACTGCCGGGAAATGTTTATGCGGGCAGGTCAACGCCCGCCCGGCGAAGCGGCTACGCAGCCCACTCCGCGGATTCCCGGGAACTGTCGAAATAGATTCCGGCTTCGCCGCAGACGATTCCGTTGTCCGGGTCTTCGCAAAGCCCGTGAACGATGCGGCCCAGCGCCTTGCGCTCAATCTTTACGTCCCAGGGCATTTCGGCAAGCTTTTCCAGGATCTCCTGCTGCTTCAGCGGACGCTTGCTGCCCCGGATAATTTTGTAAACGTAGAGCACCGCATTGCTTTTGCGCTTGTTTACTTTCTTCGGTTTGCAGACTTCGCTGAAAAGATCCTCGTCGTCGTCAAAAAGACCTTCCGGAATCGTTTTTTCGATTTTAAAACTCATGAATAAACCTCCAACATCCGATTTGGGACACAAAAACTAAGCCCCGTCCAAAACGGTTCTTTTTCAGAAACATATTATGCTTACGCATTGGGGAGAATTATTTGACGTCTGCCTCCTCGGCAGGATTATTAAGAACGTTTTTTTGTAAAGATAAGAACATAGAATGAAACCCCCTTAATAACAACTTAGAACGCACAGGCCTCAAAGAGAGAGGCATATATTATATACAAGATAATTTTTCGCTTTCCTTTTTTCGATTGAAAAAATTTTTGAGAAAACGTAAAATTTTGTCTCGGTTATTACGTTATAGCACAAACCCTGGGTCAAATTTGACTCATTGCCCCTCGTGCTCTTTAATATATTTCCCCCAGCGGAGAAAACCGTAGGTAGTATTGGTCAGATAAGCCGCAGTCAGCACCAGCAGTACATACTGGCCAGCCAGAATTACGCAGATTGCATCGATGATAACTTCCAGATACCAGGCGATCCACTGCTCCCGGAAGCGCAGCAGAATAAAGGTGCCGTTGCAGATGTCCAGGGCGGACACCATGGCGTCCAGATAGCAGACGATCACCGCAATCTGACGCTGGCTTTCATCGAAAATATCCGTAGTTTCCGCCAGTCCGTCGGTCAGATGCACAATCAGAGTTCCGATGGCCACGGTCCAGACCACAATTCCCACCAGAACCGCCGCCCGCTGCCAGCCGGAAAGCTGACGCACCTGGGTCTTTTCCGCCTCTTCCCGGTCAGGATGCTTCTTCCAGACCGCAAAGGACACGATATCTATGGGCAGCCAGAAGAAAAGCGTGGTGGCCATGGTGGCAAAGCGGTAGCCCAGGATCCAGTACATTGTGATTTCGGTGATTTCGATAAACACCGATACCACAAAATTCCACTTATCCTGCTTGGCGATCATCAGCTCGCAGAGCACGTTCAGCCAGGTGTAGAGCAGCAGAAGGGTCATGATAAACCATCCTGCGGTACCGTTCACATCCTCTTCGGGGAAAAGGAAGGCGAAAATCGTGGAAACCGTCAGCGCCAGAAATAAATACCATTTTTCATAAAGGCTCAGACCGGCCGCAAAGCGCCGGATAAAGTTCTTTTTTGTGTTGTCCTGCATCAGATTCGCCATTTATTTTATATGCCTCGCAATAAAAGCTTCGATTGTTATTTTATGTGCTTTACGGATTTTAAAGCCAGAACCGCAATAAAGCCGGTGAGAATGCCGGTAATCATGCCGGAAATCAGAAGCACCGGAAAATAAAAGAAGATTCCGCCGGTCTCCATGACCAGCGCCGCCACCAGCAGCTGCCCCAGATTGTGGAACACGCCCCCCGCCATGGACACGCCGATGACCGAAAAGACGCCCGCCTTTTTTGCCAGCAGCATAACCCCCAGGGAAATCAGGCCCCCCGCCAGGGCGTAGAGCACGGAAAACGCGTTGCCGAACAGCAGCGCAGACAGCCCGATGCGGGCCAGGTTGATCAAAAGCCCGCTGCCGGCACCCAGGGTGTAGACGGTAATCAGTACCACGATATTGGCCAGACCCAGCTTAATGCCGGGAATGCCGATGGAAATGGGCAGAAGAAATTCCACGTAGGAAAAAATCAGCGCCAGCGAGGTCAGCAGTGCGCAGGTGGCCAGTTTTTTTGTTGTCTTTACGTCCTTCTGCTCCGCCATTATTCCACCACAAAATCCGGGCCGTCGCCGCCGCCGGTAATCATCACAAGCATTTTATGAGGAAGGCAGGCGATCACCTGTCCCTCGGAACCGATTTTGCCGAAATCCATACAGTCTTTACCCGGGCAGGTAGCTTCGGACACCCAGACCTTACCGTCCCGAATGACCACGGTGTTTCCGCCGTTCACGTCCACGGTGCGGTCCTCGCTTAAAGAATAGCTGCCGAACTCCGCCCCGTCCACGGTAATCCGCACCAGGGTGCTTTCGGAGGGTTTTGCCCGCAGGAAAAAGGGGCTCGCCAGCCCGGTCACCAGCAGCACCACCGCCAGAATTATATCCGCTTTTGTAATCAGTTTGGATTTCATGGGATTAGTATACCACAACCTCCCTGACGAAATGAACCCGCCCGGAAAAAGAATTGCAGAAAGCCGCTCGCAGTTTTCCCCGGCGGAAATAAAGGAAAACCGCCGCTCGCAGCGAATATAATAGTAAAGGGAGGTACGATGTATGAATATTATCATCAACAGTAAAAACGTAAAACTCAGCGAAAAGCTGCAGGCCACCATCGAAAACAAGATGGCAAGACTCGACAAATACTTCTCCCAGGACGCACAAGCCGTGGTTATGGTTACGGAGGAAAAGTCCGGGCTGGCAAAACTGGAAGCCACCATTAAGGCCGGATCCCTCACCTTCCGCGCAGAAGAAAGCAACTCCGATCTGTATTACTGCCTGGACAAGGTTCTGGACAAACTTTCTTCCCAGATGTCCCGGCTGAAAGGCAAGCTGATCAAGAGAAACCGCGACGTGGCGGAAGTAATCGTCACCGAGATTCCGGACCTTCCGGATGCCGTGGAAGATCAGGGCCTGGTCAGAACCAAGGAAATCGAACTTACTGCCATGTCTACCGACGAAGCAGTCCTCCAGATGGAACTTCTGGGTCACTCCTTCTTCGCCTTTGCAGATCCGGAAACGGGAGCGGTTCACATTGTTTACAAGAGACACAGCGGCGGCTACGGTCTGCTGAAAACGAAATAAAAGATAACGGAAAGGGACATGAAAATGTCCCTTTTTTGGTGCCCGGATTTTCCTGCCGGAACCGAATTTTGCCGGAGTCTTTTTGTTTCTGCGGCGGCATGCACGGACTGTGATATAATGTGGGTAACAAATACCGGAAAGGAGTACAAAATGACGGATATTCTGCAGGCAGCTGCCCATCGGCGCAGCATTCGGGCTTACACCAAAGAGCCGATTTCGGAAGAGAATCTAAAGAAAATATTACAGACGGGCTTACTCTCGCCCAGCGGAAGGGCCATTCGTCCCTGGGAATTTATTGTGGTGCGCAGTAAAGAAACGCTGCAGAAGCTTTCCAAATGCAGAACCGCAGGCTCGGGCATTCTGGCCGATGCGGACGCCGCCATTGTTGTGCTGGCCTGCACGGACCGTCAGGACGTGTGGGTGGAGGACTGCTCCATCGCCATGAGCCTGATGCATCTCTGCGCGGATTCTCTGGGCGTAGGAAGCTGCTGGATTCAGGGCCGGCTGCGCACCGCAGCGGACGGGTCAAGCACCGAAGACTATCTGCGGAGCATCTTCGAATTCCCGGAAAATTACGCGCTGGAAGCAATTCTGTCGCTGGGCATGCCGGGGCAGACGCTGCCCGCAAGGTCCCCCGAAGACGCAGACATGAGCAAAGTCCACTGGGAAGAGTGGTAGAAAGGAGCACCCCATGTTTTTATCGCACATTACGATTCACGCAGCAGATCAGCAAAAAGAAATTGCCTTCTACGAAAAGTATGCGCAGCTGGAAATTGTAAGACGCTCCGGTGCCATCGTTTTTATGGGCAACCGGACGGAAAATGAGACCCTGATAGAAATTATCGAGGACAAGGAAAACTTTTACACCGGAAGCAACCTGTCCATCGGCTTTGCGGTAAAAGATGCGGCGGCATACAGAGAATCTCTGGCGGCGGAAGGCCTTTGCCCCACCGAAATGAGATGCCCGAACCCCCACGTTAAATTTTTCTTCGTGCAGGACCCCGCAGGACTGACCGTACAGTTTATCGAATCGGTGTAAAATATGACCAAGATCCTTTTTATCTGCCACGGCAACATCTGCCGGAGTCCCATGGCAGAATTTATCCTGAAAGACATGGTAAAGCGCGCCGGCCGGGAGCAGGACTTCGAAATCGCCTCTGCGGCCACCAGCCGGGAGGAAATCGGCAATGACCTCTACCCGCCCGCCAAGGCCTGCCTGTCCGCCCACAAAGTGCCCTTCGGGCGCCGCCGGGCCAGGCAGATTACCCGGGAGGACCTGGATCGCTACGACTGCATCGTGGCCATGGAAAGCTACAATATCCGCAACCTGGAGCGGCTGCTGGGTCCCTCGGAGAAATATCGCCTGCTGCGGGACTATACCGAGAACCCCGGAGACATTGCAGACCCCTGGTACTCCGGAGATTTCGAGCTGGCCTTCCGCCAGATTTTGGAAGGCTGCGAAGGAATTCTGAAAACATTGTAAAAAAACGACGGTCCTGCCGTCGTTTTTCTATGCCCGTTTTTTATAAAAATGAAATCCCGGGTAAGTATTTCGCGCCTTTTACTTAATTTCTGCGCCGGCTTTAAAGGCTTCCGCCTTCTTTTCGCCCACGCCGTAGTAGCCGTGGCCATCGATATCGAAGAGCAGCGGACGCAGCTTGGAAATGTCCACCTTGCCGCCGGTTAAAATGCGCTCGTCGGCAGAAACGCCCACGATCTCACCGAACAGATGGCAGTGCTCCGGCTCGTA
>JAZUKP010000085.1:0-4797 GCA_045643345.1 Anaerovoracaceae bacterium
GACGTCTACGCCGTGCACAAGATGGTACCGGGCGCCGTGTTCAAGTATTTTCCGTCCGCCATGGTGGAAATGGTCGGATATCTGACATTGACGCTCGTGGCCTCCTTCCTGCTGCGCAAGCTGGAAAAGAAGCTCGAAGGAAAGGGCAACTATGAGCTTGTGAATACGGATCAGCTTGTGATGACGGCGGGTACCTACAGTTATCCGGACGGTGAAGCGCCGTTTGCCGAGAAAAACAGGGAGATCGGAGGCGGAAACAATGAGTGAACCGATTCTTGAGATCCGCCATCTGTCCAAAAGCTTCGGTTCTCACGCGGTGCTGAAGGATGTGGATTTCAATGTGAATCCGGGCGATGTGACCAGCATTATCGGCGCCTCCGGCAGCGGAAAATCCACGCTGCTGCGCTGCATCAACCTGCTGGAGACCCCCAGCGGCGGCGAAATTTTATATCACGGCAAAGACGTGACCAAGGGCGGCTTTAACCAGAACGCTTACCGGGCCAAGGTGGGCATGGTGTTCCAGAGCTTCAACCTGTTCAATAATATGAGCGTGCTGGACAACTGCCTGATCGGTCAGCAGAAGGTGGCCAAGGTGCCCGAAGCGGAGGCCCGGGACCGGGCGATTTTCTACCTGGACAAGGTGGGCATGGCGCCTTACATCAACGCAAAGCCCCGGCAGCTTTCCGGCGGCCAGAAGCAGCGCGTGGCTATCGCAAGGGCGCTGGCCATGCAGCCGGAGGTCCTGCTCTTCGATGAACCCACTTCCGCCCTGGATCCTGAAATGGTGGGTGAAGTACTGCAGGTTATGCGGTCGCTGGCAGAAGAGGGCATGACCATGCTGGTGGTGACCCACGAAATGGGCTTTGCCCGGGACGTGAGCAAACACGTGGTTTACATGGCCGACGGGGTCATCTGCGAACAGGGAACGCCGGAAGATATTTTCGTCCGTCCGCAGAATCCAAGAACCCGGGAATTTCTGTCCAGATTCCTCTAAATATTGATAAAAACTCGCATTAGGCGTATAATAAAATGTCTAAATATGCGAGTTTTTTTATTAGGAGAAAAATACAGATGAACAATCCTATTGCAATAGTAGATTCCGGTGTAGGTGGACTTGCCTGCATCGATTTCATCCGGAAAGCCATGCCGGAGGAAGACATTATTTATTTCGGAGATACCGCCAACATGCCCTACGGCACCAAAACTGCGGAAGAAATCTGCGCCGCGCAGAAAAAAGTGGCGGAATTTCTGAAGGCACAGGACGTGAAAATGGTCATTCTGGCCTGCAATACCCTGTCCGCCGTGGCGGTTCCGCTGTACTACGAAACCCTGCCGCTGGCCATTACCCAGAACATTATCGAACCGTCCATTACAGCCACTTCCCGGGTATGCACCACGGAAAGCCGGCTGGGCATTATTGCCACACCCATGACCATCGAAAGCGGTGTACACAAGGCGGCCTTCGACAAGCTGAAAAAGAAGTTTGCCATCTTCTACAAGGGCTGCCCGGAACTGTCCGTTTACATTGAACGGGGCATTACCGAGGGTCCGGAACTGGAAAAACTGCTGCACGAATACATGGACGGGCTGGTATACGAGGATAAAATCGATACCCTGCTGCTGGGCTGCACCCATTACCCGCTGGTGGCGGACTGCATTCTTAAGCTGTATCCGGAACTGAAGCTGGTGGATCCGGCGGAAAGCCTGGCCAGAGTGTCCTCCATGATGCTGAATCTGCACGAAATGTCCGCAGACGAAGACCGGGAAGGCTCCCTGCGCATCTGCGTCAGCCGCAGAACGGAAGGCTTTGTGACCATGGCAGGAAATCTGGGCTTCGGAGACATTCCGGTGGAGGAGGTCGTCCTGTAATGAACCGGGAAGAACTTTTTGAACTTCTGGAAATCGATACTTCCGAAGATTTCTGCTATTTCGAGCAGTTTGCGGAAATGATCGAGTGTCAGGAGGAAATTGAATTTGACGATTTTTACGCGGTGTTGTACGGCGCAGACGGACAGTCCGTGGCGGAAATCAACGAGAATTATTTTACGGAGCTGGAAAAGGCTTTTCCGGATGACCACGACGATGCTTATGAAATCGTGGAAAGCATCTGGAACAATCTGAAGCTGCTGGCAGGGGATCTGGACAACGAACGGTCCCGGAGAGAATATGCGGAGCAGCTGTTCAAGTTCCATGAGTGGTATACCAGGGCCGACGGTGCGGCAGTGGACGGCAGTCCCTGCAGCGTCATGGAGGCGGTCTGCGAAAACCGGCTGTCCAAGCTGGAAAATACCGCGCATACATACGATTTTTCCAACAGTCTGGATTACGAACTGGATGATGTAAGCATTCGATTGGGAGGTTTCGGAGATGAACAAGACGATAGTAACGCTTCCTTGCAGGACGATTAGAGCCATGGCAAGAAGAATGTGCAAGGGTCAGTATTGGAACTGTGTAATCATTCTGCTGGCCTGCAATGTCGTTTCTTCTCTGCCGGTATTTTTAATTTCCACCTTCACTTCCGGGGATCTGATCAACGAAGTCGCATCCCTTGCGAGCACGGTTCTTTCCATGATCCTGGGGCTGGGAATCACCACGTTTTATCTTGCGGTTTTCCGGGGAGAGCGGGGCACGCCGGAGCACGTGACCTCTGCGTTCGACAACGGCTGGAAGGTAGTGGGCGTTGAACTGCAGATTTTCATTCGAGTGTTTATCCGGACACTGCTGCTGATCGTTCCCGGCATCATCGAGGCAATCCGGGATACGCAGGCGCTGCACGTGCTTTCCGACCACCCGGAATACAATTCTTCCGAGTGCATCATGGCAAGCCAGATGCTGATGGAAGGAAATAAAGCAAAATACGTGAAGCTCTTTCTCAGCTTTATCGGTTGGGCGCTGCTGGCCAGTCTTCCTGCCGCCATCCATACCGCAATGTTCGGCCCGGTGCTGGATCCTGCGGTGCTGGCAGGCCTTACGGCGGAGGATCTTCAGCCGATTCTTCTGGAATATCAGCAGGCGGTGCTGGCTTATCAGTCTCAGATTATCCCTTCGCTGCTTTCGCTTTTATCTTTACTGGTCAGAGCTTATATGATGATGTCTTTTGCGGCATTTTTCGACCTTTCCTGCGGAAATCTGGTTGTGCAGAGTGAAGAAGGAATCGTAGGAGAAACTTACGCGAATTACGATATCGAAGATATTACAGATGTCGATCGGAATGAATGAATATACTGCCCTGGTTTCCGATTCCCGGGAGGCAATTCCCGGCTGTCTGTTTTTCTGCAAAGGAAACCGGTTTAAAAAAGAATATTTGATCAGCGCTATGGAAAAGGGGGCTGCGGCTTACGTTTCCGAGCAGGACTACGCTGTGGATCTGCCCCGGATTCCGGCATCGGACATCCGCCGCGCCATGGCGGAGTATTCCAGGGAGTTCTTCCATGACCCTTCTGCGTCTCTGACGCTGGCGGGCATTACCGGAACCAAAGGAAAATCCACGACCCTGTATTTTCTGCGCAGCATCATGGAGCACGCAAAGGTTTGCGGCAGCGGAAAATTCGGTTTTCTTTCCACCATCGAAAATTTCGACGGAGAGAAGCTGGAAGAATCGCATCTGACAACGCCGGAGGCCATCGAGCTGAATACCATCCTTTCCCGTATGGTAAAGAACGGTCTGAAAATTGCAGGCATGGAGGTCTCCTCCCAGGCGCTGAAATACGACAGAACCTGGGGCCTGCATTACAAAATCGGTGCTTTTACCAACTTCTCTCAGGACCACATCAGTCCCGAAGAGCACAGCGATCTGGAGGATTACTTTTCTTCCAAGCTCCGGCTGATCCCGCAATGCGACAGCTTTGTGGTCAATTTGGACTGCGACGGGGCGGCGCGTATCGTATCGGAGTGCCGGAAGGCCATGGACGGCGGCAGCCTGAAGAAATTGATTACTTTCTCGCATGCTGCGCCGGAGGCGGATTATCTGATTGAAAATCTGCATAAGGAAGATGGCCGGACGGTGTTTGAATTGACGGATATGGGACGCATCCAGCTGTCCATGCCCGGCCTGTTCAACGCGGAGAATGCGGCGCTGGCGGCGATTCTGGCCCGGGAACTGGGCGCGGATCCGGAGGAGATTCGCAAAGGTCTCTGGTCGGCCAGAGCGGCAGGCAGAATGGAAATCTTTACGGACCCTGTGCGCCGGCTTACCGGCATTGTGGATTTTGCCCACAATGCGTTATCCTTTGAAAAAATATTTGCTTCCGCCAAAGAAGAGTATCCGGACTGCCGGATCGAGGCGGTGTTCGGCTGTCCCGGCAATAAGAGCTACGAGCGCCGGGCCGAGCTTCCCGCCGTGGCGGCAAAATATGCGGATTACTGTTACATTACGGAGGACGATCCCTATCTGGAGGATCCTCTGGACATCTGCGGGCAGGTGCTGGAGAATCTGCTGCGCTGCGGCGGACGGGGGGAAATAATTCCGGACCGAAAAGCAGCGATTGCAAAGGCTGTGGAAAACGCGGCACCCGATACGGTGCTTCTGGTGCTGGCCAAGGGCTGCGACACCTATATGCACCGCAGAAATTTCGACCCTTATGAATCCGATACTGTTATCGTGAAAGGTTTATTGGAACAAAATGAAAGATAAGAAAAAAGCGGCGGCACTGATTGCTGCGGCGCTGGTAGTGCTTTGTTTTTTGATTCTGCCCTGTCCGGCAGGACTTACCCGCCCTGCCATGTATACCATCGCTGTATTTATGGCTTCTCTGGGGCTGTGGGTGGGCGTTTGCATCGACTGGCCCGGCTTTATGG
>JAZUKP010000086.1:0-8920 GCA_045643345.1 Anaerovoracaceae bacterium
GACTTCCTTAAAATCTGCCGGAGAAGGCGAAGAAGTCAAGCTGGTTCTGGAGAGCACTCCGTTCTACGGCGAAGGCGGCGGACAGGTAGGAGACACGGGCGTTATTGAATCCGATTCCTTTACCGCAGTTGTAAAGAACACGACAAAAATTAACGGTGTTTACGTACATCAGGTTACCGTTACCTCCGGCGAAGTAAGTGTGGGCGATACCGTCAATGCCTGCGTAGATGCAGCCAGAAGACACGCCATTGCCAGAAACCATACCGCAACCCATCTGCTCCAGAAAGCCCTGAAACTGGTTCTGGGCGATCACGTGGAGCAGGCAGGTTCTCTGGTTACACCGGAATCTCTGCGCTTCGACTTTACCCATTTTGAAGCCATCAGCGAAGAA
Organism: Anaerovoracaceae bacterium; assembly: GCA_045643345.1. Classification (GTDB taxonomy): domain Bacteria; phylum Bacillota; class Clostridia; order Peptostreptococcales; family Anaerovoracaceae; genus RUG13409. The sequence continues at coordinate 392 of JAZUKP010000086.1, forward strand.
GACCTGCAGATTGTGGAAGATATCGTCAACAGCGAAATCCTCAAATTCACCGAAGTGGAAACCCTGGAACTGCCCATCGAAGAAGCCAAGAAGCTGGGCGCCATGATGCTCTTCGGCGAAAAGTACGGAGATATTGTCCGCGTGGTTAACGTAAAAGATTTCTCCATGGAATTCTGCGGAGGCACCCACGTAGCCAACATCGGACAGATCGGTTCTGTAAAGATTGTTTCCGAGAGCGGCGTTGCTGCGGGAACCAGAAGAATCGAAGCCATTACCGGCGATGCGGTAAGAAGCTATCTCAACGAACAGCTGCAGTTGGTGAAGAGCATGAGCAGCGTTCTGAAAGTAAATCCGGATACTCTGGTAAAGAGGGCAGAAAACCTCCAGGAAGAACTGAAGGCGACCAAGTCCGAATTGGCGGAACTGAAGAAGAGTACCATGAATTCCGGCATTGACAGTCTGATTGCCAACGCAAAGGATTTCGGCGGCGTCAAGCTGGTTACAGCAACCTTCGAGGACAGCAGTATCGATGACCTGCGGAATCTTTCCGACAGCATCAAGGCGGCTTATAAATCCGTAGTCATGGTATTTGCTGCAGTAAACGGCGAAAAGGTAACGCTCATGACCTCCGTAACCGAAGACCTTCTGGACAAGGGCTATCATGCAGGAAACATGATCAAGCAGATCGCCAAGGCAGCCGGTGGCGGCGGCGGCGGAAAAGCAGACATGGCGCAGGCCGGTGCAAAGGATAAATCTAAGCTTTCCGATGCATTTTCTGTTGCCGAAAGTCTCATGAAGATATAGAATATAGGTGAATAGGAGGTAAAATTATGGAAAGACAAACACTACTTTTTACGAACTCCGAAAAGGCAAAGGTTCAGACCACAGAAGACGTGCTCCAGCTCGTCTATTCCGCACTGGAAGAGAAGGGCTACAATGCCATCGATCAAATGGTAGGCTACATTCTTTCCGGTGATCCTTCCTATATCACAGGACATAACAATGCCAGAAACATCATCAGAAAAGTTGACAGAGATGAGCTTGTAGAAGAACTTCTCAAGAAGTATCTCGGAAAGTAGATATATGAGCAGGTATTTGGGCCTAGATATAGGGGATAAAACAATAGGGGTCGCAGTAAGCGACCCTTTGTTTATATCAGCCCAGGGCGTATGTACAATTGAACGCGTAGGCATCCGGAAAGACACTTCAAAGGTAATGGAATACATCAAAGAGTATGAAGTGTCTGTTGTGGTGGCCGGACTTCCGCTGATGCTTTCCGGCGAAGACAGTCCGCAGACCACCAAAGTACGTGAGTTTACCGCCATGCTTGAGAATAAACTCAAGTCCAACGGTTTAAATAAAGTTAAAGTTGTTTTTCAGGATGAAAGATTTACCACAAAAATCGCAGAGCAGGTATTGATGGATTCCGGAATCAGGAGGGAAAACAGGAAAAAATACGTAGATAAAATGGCTGCACAGATTATTCTGCAGTCTTATATGGAGTTAGCTAGAAACGAGTTATAAAAACGTGTTATAGAAAAGGTGTCATATGGAGAAGTATTATTTACAAGAGAATGAAGCTGTTTTGAAATCGCTGAACACAACAGCGGAAGGCCTCTCCTCATCTGAAGCAGCAAAAAGGCTGGAAACAAACGGCAAAAACAAATTAGCAGAGCCGGAAAAGGAGAGTCTGGCGAAAAAATTCATCTCCGCCTTGGCGGATCCGATGATTATTATGCTTCTGGTTGCCGCGGCAATCCAGGCAGTAATCACTGTAATTCAGACCAGCGGCAAATTCTCTCTGGGAGATTTTGCAGACGTTTTGGTTATTCTGGTGGTAGTTGTAATCAATACCATTATGAGTCTTGTCCAGGAATCCAAAGCGGAAGCTGCCATGGAAGCGTTGATGCAGATGACGGCGGCAACGTCCAGAGTGCTGCGTGACGGCAGTATTCAGGTACTGAAATCCGAAGATATCGTAGTCGGTGATATCGTAGTCTTCGAAGCCGGAGATGCGGTTCCCGCAGACTGCAGAATCCTGGAATCCTACAGTATGAAAGCGGAAGAAGCCGCATTGACCGGTGAATCCGTTCCGGTATCTAAAATCGTAGATGTATTGATGTGCCAAGACGGAGCAGACGTTACGCTGGGCGACAGAAAGAACATGCTCTATTCCGGATCCACCATCGTTTACGGAAGAGGATCTGCTGTAGTCACAGCCACCGGCATGGATACCGAAATGGGTAAGATCGCCGATGCACTGACCCAGGCACAGAAGGAAGAAACCCCGCTGCAGAAGAAGATGGGAGAGCTTTCTCAGTTCCTTACGAAACTTGTTATTATTATCTGCGTAGTCGTTTTCGCCGTAGGCATTATAGAAAACGTATTTATGGCAGACGAACCGTTCTCATGGTCTCTGCTGGGATCTGTGGGTCTGGATACCTTTATCGCGGCCATCGCTCTTGCGGTAGCAGCCATTCCGGAGGGTCTTCCCGCAGTAGTTACCATTATTCTTTCCATCGGCGTAACCGCCATGTCCAAGAGACAGGCTCTGATCCGCAAGCTTACCGCGGTAGAAACCCTGGGCTGCACCCAGATTATCTGCTCCGATAAGACCGGAACCCTGACTCAGAACAAGATGACCGTTGTGGATACCTTCACCGAGGATCCGTCCCTGTTGGCAAAGGCCATGGCCCTGTGCAACGACGCAAAACGTTCTCTGGGCATGCACGAAGCTACCGGCGAACCTACAGAAGCCGCGTTGGTCAACCACGCACATGATCTGAAACTGTACAAGGACGAACTGGATGTGAATTTCCCGCGTATCGGAGAAGCACCGTTTGACAGCAACCGTAAGATGATGTCTACCCTGCATACCGAAAACGGAAAGGTATATCAGTATACCAAGGGCGCCACAGAAATTATCATTACAAAGTGCACCCATTACCTCCATAACGGAAAGGTAGAACCGATTACCGAGGAGTTTATCCAGTATGTCAACAAAGAGTGCAAGGACTTCGCAGACAGAGCGCTGAGAGTTCTTTCCGCCGCATATAAGATATATGATGTTCTTCCGGAATCCTGCGATGCGGAAGACATTGAAAACAATCTGATTTTCATCGGTTTTGTGGGAATGATCGATCCCTGCAGACCGGAAGTATACGCTGCAATTGCAGAATGCAGAGCAGCTGGCATCCGCCCGATTATGATTACCGGCGACCACAAGGATACCGCCGTTGCCATCGGTAAAGATCTGGGCATTATCAAGAACGAAACCGAAGCCATTCTCGGCTCCGAACTGGATAAGTACTCCGACGAAGAACTGGTGGAAGAAGTACTGAAGTACTCCGTATACGCCAGAGTTCAGCCGGAACACAAGACAAGAATCGTAAAGGCCTGGAAGGCAAGGGGAATGGTCACCGCAATGACCGGCGACGGTGTAAACGATGCACCTTCCATCAAAGCTTCCGACATCGGCATCGGTATGGGTATTACCGGAACCGACGTTACCAAGAGCGTTGCGGATATGGTTCTGGCCGACGATAACTTTGCCACCATCGTAAATGCAGTAGAAGAAGGAAGAAAGATTTACGACAACGTTCGTAAGGTTCTGCAGTTCCAGCTTTCTACCAACATGTCCGAAGTTATCATCATGTTCGTGGCATCTCTGTGCAACATTACCATCCTTTCCCCGGTACATCTGCTGTGGATCAACATGGTAACCGACTCTCTGCCGGGTCTGGCACTGGGTATGGAAAAAGCAGAAGGGGACTTAATGAAGAGAAAGCCCAGAAGCTCCAACGACAGTATTTTCTCCGGCGGCGCAGGAGGAGACATGGTATGGCAGGGAATCTATATTTCTCTGGTGGAACTTGCCTCTTACTTCATCGGATATCATCTGGAGGTTGGCTCTTTCCAGGGCGTATTCAGCGGTGCGGTTTGTGTTAACGCAATGGCCATGGCCTTCCTTACCGTTAACTTTGCGGAAATGTTCTGCGCTATCAATATGCGCTCCAGAGCAGGTTCCATCTTCTCTGCAGACCGTCTGAAGAACTTCAACTGGTGGCTGCTGGGTGCATTCTTTGTAACCACATTGCTTACACTGGCTGCAATCTACATGCCGGGACTCCAGGAAGTCTTCGACATTCTGCCCGGAACCTTCTCCACCAGCGAACTTCTTATTTCCACCGGTCTGGCACTTACAACCTTCCCGGTATTCGAATTCGGAAAGTGGATCAGAAGAAAGACCCGGAAAGAAGAATAAAATTTTTGCCCTAATAACGAATCTCCCATGTTTCGGCATGGGAGATTTTTATTAGGAAAAACAGTGGGGGAGCAAGGAAATAGAGTTCAAAAAAACGATTCATTTAAATTTTCATTTAAGGGTTAAACTTTACAATTTACAATTATCGCCCGATCAACATCTATTCCTAAAATATCAATTTTGGGAATAGATTAGGATATAACAACCGAGAAACCATTTTTACTGAGATTATACTGCGCCGGAGCGAAAAAATCCCGAAGCTTGAAATTTCAAGCTCCGGGAGAATCTATCCCGAAAAATAGACCTCGAAAAATCGCCGATTTCAGCGATTTTTTTTGATGTCTTCGATATATTTATCCTTTGCATTTCGCTTCTTTTTCAGGCTTTATATTACATACCGCTGCATGCATCCGTTTTTATCTTCTGCAGTATATTTTATCACTAATTCTGTGGAATCAGTATTGTTTGACCGGCATGCAAATCCTGAGCCTTCATCTGATTTACACGGCAGATTTCATAAACGACTTCACGAACATCTTTCGAAGCGTCTCCGTAATTCTTGGCAAGATCCCAAAGCGTATCTCCAGATACAACATCCACCGAAACATATTTTTTCGGTTCGCTGGCATAAGATTCGGGAAAACCGATCAATGAAGTAAGACCGAATCCAACCACCAGCATCATCAGCGTAACAAAAGTTATAAAACGAAATCTATTCACAATTCTATATTTTCTCATAACTGTCTCCTTCTTGAACAATTGTTCAAGAAGAGTATACCAGAACATTTGTTTGATGTAAAGAGAATTATAAACATTTGTTCTATTTTTTAATAAAAAAAAGCATCCGGAAAACCGGATGCCTTTCAATGTATTCGCTTAGTTACCGAGAGCCAGAACCTGCTGGAGTGCAACTACCGCACTTTGTCTCACGCAGGAAGAAGTCTTGGTTGCGCCGGAAACCGTGTCAACCGCACCGAGAGCATCTACATCGGAAATACCATAGTAGTTTTCGAAGTAGCTGGCCTGAAGAACCTTATCCCCTATTCCCGCGGTTTCGTTGTGCTTGATTAAGCTGATTCCGTTTACTGCATTGGATGCATTGATACCAACCATGAGGGAAATTTCTCCGCCCTGAGAGGACTTGCAGTTTGTAGAGCAAACATAACCTGCTCCATTATCCGCCTTATAAACCGCTGCCACACCTTCCACAAGCTGAACGTCTTTCAGTTCTGAGAAAGAACCGGCATCCGGAAGAACTTCCTTTAAAGCCGCATTTTTTGCTTCCGTTTCTCTTTCGGAAATAATCGGTTCTGTAATCTGGAACACTGCTGCAAGCATGAAGGATGCAACCAAACCGATGCAAACAAGAACGATAATTGGCGAAAGAAGTGAATTTTTCTTTGCTGCTGACATAATGATAACACCTCAAATATCTAATTATTAACTTAATAATTTTAGCACAACAATCCTGCATTGCGCAAGTACTGAAGCGCATTAATTATACCAAATTTAGAGTGTTCGTAGGTTAATCCGCCCTGGAAATACACTATATATGGGTCTCTTAAGGGCGCATCTGCGGAAAGTTCAATGGTGGAACCCTGCACAAAGGAACCGCTGGCCATAATAATCTTGTCCGCATAACCCGGCATATCGCCGCCTTCGGGAACCGCGTAGGCGTCCACCGGAGCCGCTGCCTGAACCGCTTTGCAGAAGGCTTCCACGGCTTCTTTCGAACCCAGCTTCACCGCTTCTACGATATCGGCCCGTCTGTCGTCCGGTGCAGGACACACTTCATATCCCAGATCCGAGAAAACCTTTGCACAAAGAACCGCACCTTTGATGGCGCTGCGGATCACATTGGGGGCCACGAAAAGTCCTCTGAGGATGTCCCGGTTCTGACCGAAAGTCAGTCCGTATTCTCCGCCCAGTCCGGGCGCTGTAAGCCGATTGGCCACCGCATCGATAATAAACTGTTTTCCGGCAATATAACCGCCGGAAAGCGCATAGCCGCCGCCTACTCCCTTAATCAGAGAACCTGCACAAACGTCCGCGCCGCATTCAATGGGATCTGAATAGTCGGTAAACTCGCCGTAGCAGTTATCCACCATGCATATTACGTCCGGCTTTACGGATTTGCAGGCCTCCACCCATTCCCGGATTTGATCCGTATGGAAGGCTCTTCTGAAGGAATAACCTGTAGAACGCTGTAAAACAACAATCTTCGTCTTATCAGTTATAGCATTTTTTGTTCCGGAAATATCTATGGAATTATCTAAAAGTAAATCCACTTGCTTGTATTTAATGCCAAACTCCAGCAAATTTCCGGGCTGATTATTTTCCAGACCGATCACTGTCTTCATGGTATCGTAAGGCGTACCGGTGCAGTAAATCAGTTCGTCGCCGGGACGCAGCAAACCGAAATACACGCTGGCCAGCGCGTGGGTACCGCAGGCAATGGTAGGACGCACAATGGCTGCCTCTGCCTTGAACACTCTGGCAAAGATTGCATCCATCTTGTCCTTTGCATTGTCGGAAAGACCGTAGCCGGACTCCCAGTTAAAGGTGGTGCTGGAGAGTCCCGCTTCATGGAAAGCCTTCAGAATCTTGTACTGATTGAATTCCGCAATATCATCAATCTGACGGAAGCGTTCTGTCAGTTCGGCCTCAGCCTTGTTGACCCGCTGTGCGATATCCGGATCGATGTTATATTGTTCACATAAAAATTTTACGGTTAAGTCGTTCATTTATAAATCATCTCCCCATTCGAAGTTTTTGATCAGTTCTTTTTTCGTCTGTTCCTTATGCTTGGCGTACAGCTGGGTGGTGCTTACGTTGTCGTGATCCAAAAGCTCCTGCACGTCAAAAATGGAGTTTCCCCTGCCAATCAGCGAGGTAGCTGCCGTGGCTCTCAGTTTATGCGGACTGTAACCCTGCTCCCGGGAAGTTCCCAGGCTGATGGAAGTGTATTTCTTTACGATTTCCCGGATCTGCCGGTCTGTCAGGCGAGTGCCCCGCAGAGACAAAAACAGAGCGTCTTTATTCTCTTCGGACAGCTTATCCTCGGGTATCCGCTCGGAAGCAACGTATTCTTTATAAGCCTGGGCAATGGTGCGGTTCACGGGCATAATGCTTTCCTTGCCCCGCTTGCGGTAAATTTTAAACTCGCCCCGGTCAAAGTTAAAGGAGCTGAGATTCAGCTGCTGCAGCTCGGAAAGACGCAGGCCGTAAGTCACCAGAAGCAGCAGGATCAGTTTGTCCCGATGCTTGGTTTTTTCCCAGAAATCCTTTTCCTTGGGCGTAAGTCCGCTGCCGGTGGATACCGCATCCAGCATCTTCATGACTTCATCGTCCTGAAGCGCTTTGATTTCCCGATCTCCGGGCTTGGGCATGCGGATGGGGTCAAAGCCGTCCGTAATGTTTTTGCTGACCAGACCGTCCCGGTAAAGATACTTGAACAGCACGGAAACCGAGGATTTTTTGTGGGACAGTGCCGCATTTTTATTCTCGTAGATGGTGGACGTTTTGCCGTCCTCCGACTCTACCGTATATCTGCGGCAGTGATCCAGAAAAAGGTTTACGTCCAGGGCCGTGATGCCGTCCAGATCCTCCTGCGTAATTTCAGAGATGCTCTCGTATCCTTTTTCCGCAATGGCGCTTTCTTTCAGCAGATACTGGAAAAAGAATCGGATATCCCGCAGATACGAAAGCCGGGTATTGGGCAGATCGCTGGCGTTCAGATACATGAAAAAGCCCCGGAGCCACTTGGGCAGTTCCTGCTGAATGGCCTCGTACTGTAGCAGAATCTGGTTTTCCCGTTCCACCACGTTGTCCGGCTTATCGGACTTATTATGCAGTTTTGCTTTTTCTTCCGCCATTATACCTGTACAATTTCTGCCTGCTTATATCGATTGAACCAGGTGATCTGCCGCTTGGCGTAATGCCTGGTATTTTTCTGAATGAGTTCTTTTGCGCTTTCTGCGCTTTCGCCCCGGCTGAGAGCGTCAATAATCTCTTTATAGCCGATGCCTTTCATGGCCACGTCTTCGGAAGTGAAACCCCGGGCCATCAGGCTGCGTACTTCGGCCTCCAGACCTGCTTCGTAAAGCTTTTCCACCCGCCGGTTAATATCGGCGTAAAGAAGCTCCCGGTCTTTGCAAAGATAGAGTATCCGGCAGTTCAGGATTTTGCTGGGGACATTCATTTCGGAAAAATCCGCCAGCTTATCTTCTCCGTTTTCCAGACGTTCGATGGCCCGGACCACCCTC
>JAZUKP010000087.1:0-7465 GCA_045643345.1 Anaerovoracaceae bacterium
GGGTTTCAACGAACGGAACGGGATTGTCTCCTCCGTAAACGGTAGCCGAAGAGCTGAAGATCAACACGTGACAGCCGTACTTTTTCATGGTTTCCAGTACGGTGAGCATGCTGTCCAGATTGTTGCGGTAATACATCAGCGGCTTTTCGCAGCTTTCCCCCACTGCCTTGTAGCCCGCAAAATGAATGACCGCATCTATTTTATTTTCCGAAAAAACTTTGTCTAAAGCGGCCGGATCGCAGGCATCCGCCTGGCAGAACTTGGGCATTTTGCCGCAGGTTTTTGCAATATCCATGCGGACACTTTCCTCGCTGTTGCTCAGATTATCCAGCAGGATTACCTCGTAACCCTTTTCCAGAAGTTCCACCGCAGTGTGGCTGCCGATATATCCGGTGCCGCCGGTAAGAAGTACTGCCATAAGTACACCCTCCTATGAGTGTATATCATATCACATTTCCGCAGAAAGACTATACCAAATCCGCCAGTTCTTCCGCTTTATTTATAATATATGTGGGTTTTTCGATGCCGTCCAGGCTTGTGGGGTCAGTGCAGAAGGACCACATCACGAAGGCGGAGTCTGCCCCCGCATTATTGCCGCAGGCGATGTCGAAGCGGCTGTCGCCCACCATCACCGCATCTGCCGGGTCAACGCCCAGCTTTCTGCAGCAAATCAGGCAGGGTTCCGGCAGCGGCTTGTGGATGTCCGTATCCTCGGAGGCCACGATAGCGTCGAAGTATTCCAGCAGACCGAAGGATTTCAGACCGTTTACGGTAGTATCGTGGGTCCGGGAGGTTACGATGCCGATCTTGGCGCCCTTGGCCTTGATGGCCGCCAGAGCTTCCGCCACTCCCGGGAAAATGCTGCGGTCCGTTTCCTGATGGACCGCCTGATAATTCCGGTAGATCTCGCAGAGCTCCTCTGTCGTATAGCCGGTAATGCCATACTCCGCCGCGGTAAGCTCCACCGCCTCCTCCAAAGGCTTGCCGAAATGCTTGGTCAGATCGCCGATGGCAAACTCCCGGCCGGGCATGGCGGTCTCCGCCAGGCATTTCCAGGAATTCACAATCAGCTGGTTGGTGTCCATAATGGTGCCGTCGTAATCGAAAAGCACCGCTTTGTATTTCTTCACGTCGGATTCCTCCTGCAGATAATCGCTGACAAAGGCGTGAATTTTTCCGTTGTCGTTCAGCGTTTTAATAACGATGACGGTAAAGGGCAGGATAATCAGACCGATGCCGCCGAAAATTTTCGTTCCAAGATACATGCTGATCAGCAGCACGATGGCGTTGAGTCCCAGCTCTTTTCCCACGATTTTCGGCTCGATGGTATTGCGGATCACCGTGATGATTACGCAGATTACCCCCAGCTTAATGGCAGTAACCCAGTTCCCGTTAATCAGGTCGATGACCGCCCAGGGCACCAGAATAACGGCGGAGCCCACCACCGGCAAAATATCGAACAGCGCAATCAGCGCGGAAATAATAATAAAGTTTTTAATGCCGGAAATACCCAGCCCCAGGCAAAGCTCCCCGAAGGTAATAAGCATGATAATGGCATAGGATTTTATAATATCCAGCAGAGAATCTTTTAAGCAGAAGCCGATGTCGTGGATAATCTCCCGCCGTTCCTCGTTGAACTGGGCCAGCACGAAATGCTCGATTTTCGGATAATCCAGCGTCATGAAAATGGTGGCGATAATGGTCATCAGAATCCCGATCAAAGCCCCGGGCAGAGAAAACACAATGCGCTGCGCACCGTTGAGCAGATACATGGAAAGAGAGGAAACCAGCGATGCGGCCTTGGCCAGAATCTCATCGCCCAAACCGTCCAGGAAGGACAGATAGCTGGGATCCATCTTCTGCAGCAGAGATTCTACCCAATCCAGAATGCTGACCAGCGCAGGCTGAATGTCCGAAGCATATAAACCGGGCAGCGTAGAGAACCAGTTCATCATGACCCATATCACATAGAAAATGATGGAGACCAGCACCGCCGCCGCCAGGAAATAGAATAAAATCAGCACGATGGCCGCCGCGCCGCCCCTGCGGATTTTCAGCTTGTCCGCCAGCTTTTGAATGGGATTTTTCAATAAAAGCGTAACGATAAAGGCCACCACGAAGGGCCCGGCTGCGCCGATGGCGTAGCGGAATATTACATAGTAAATGGCCACAGCCAGCGCCCAGAACAGGGTGTTGACGATAAACTCTTTTCTTTTCTGAACCGTATCAATCATCTTTGCCCCCTCTTTGCAAATCCGAAAGATATGCGTTGATAAACATATCCAGATTGCCGTCCATCACGGACTGAATGTTCCCCGTTTCTACCCCCGTACGAACATCCTTAACCAGCGTGTACGGCTGAAATACGTAGTTGCGGATCTGACTTCCGAAGGCAATCTGCGAAAAATTGCCCTTCAGGTCGGATATTTTGTCTTTATGTTCCTGCTTTGCCAGCGCCAGCAGCTTTCCGTAAAGCACGCGCATGGCAAATTCCTTGTTTTGAATCTGAGACCGCTCGTTCTGGCAGGTGACCACGATGCCCGTGGGAATATGGGTAATGCGTACCGCCGAGTCGGTTTTATTGACGTGCTGACCGCCAGCGCCGGAGGAACGGTAAGTATCGATGCGCAGGTCCTCTGCCGCAATATTGATTTCCACGTCCTCGCCCACGTCCGGACTTACGTCCACCGATGCAATGTAGGTCTGCCGCTTGTTGTTGGCGTTGTAGGGCGACAGCCGCACCAGCCGGTGCACGCCCCGCTCCCCTTTCAGATAACCGTAGGCATTTTCTCCTTCCACCAGAATTTCCGCGGATTTGATGCCCGCCTCCGGGTCCGGCTGAATGTCCAGCAGGGTTACCGTATAGCCTTTGTCGTTGGCGTAGCGGGTATACATACGCAGCAGCATGTCCGCCCAGTCCTGGCTTTCCAGACCGCCCGCACCGGGATGCAGCGACAGCACCGCGCTGTTGCGGTCGTATTCCTCGGTTAAAAGCAGGCTGATCTCGATTTCCTGAACCTTTTTTTCCAGTTCTGCGGATTTTTCCTCCGCTTCCCGGGCAAAATCCGGATCCTCGAACATGGACCAGGCCAGTTCGATGTCGTCCAGCATATCGCAGCAGCTGTTGTAATCCGCCACTCTTTTTTCCAGACTTTTTTTCTCCTGCAGCGTCTTTTGGGCCCGCTCGATGGAATCCCAAAAACCGTCGGTAGCTACCTCCAGTTCCAGCTCTTTGATTTTTTCTTCCGCTGCGCCGATGTCAAAGAGAGTCTCTGAGTTTCCTCAGAGTCTCCCGCATTTTACTGATTTCTATCATAAAATGTCCCCTTAAATCTTTCCCTTTTTTCTTTTTGTATCCGGATTTTCCGCTACTGCGGATTTTCCGGCAGCTGCCGTCCGTGACAGTTTTTATATTTCTTTCCGCTGCCGCAGGGGCAGGGATCGTTTCTGCCCGGCGTCTTTTCCACCCGGATGGGTGTCTGCCGCGCCTGCTTGGTTTCTTTGGGCGCCGCCTTGGGCATGTTCTGGGCACTGACCCTGGCAGGTCTTCCCTCATCCAGAGAAGACTGGGCTTCTTCCTTGGAAGCATTGCCGATGCGCACCACCTGGCGACGCTGGGCGTTGGTTTCCAGGGTAACGGAAAGCACAAACTTGACCATGTCTTCCCGGATGGAAGCCAGCATTTCCTCGAACATGTCGAAGCCCTCGTTGGCGTAGGCCTGGGCCGGATCCTGCTGACCCAGAGAGCGGAGGCCGATGCCGGTCTTCAGCTGGTCCATGGCGTCGATATGATCCATCCACTTGGTATCTACAATGCGCAGCAGGAGAACCCGCTCCAGTTCCCGCATCTGCTCCGCACCGATTTCTTCGTCCTTGGCGGCGTAGCGGGCCTTCATCGCCTCGAATTCCGCGTCGTCTTCCGCCACATCCCGCATCATGCTGAGGATATAATCGTGCAGGTCTTCGCCGTGAAGTACCCGGTTGCGTTCTTCGTAAATAATGCTACGCTGGCGGTTCATCACGTCATCGTACTGCAGCACGTATTTCCGGATGCCGTAGTTCTTGCCTTCTACTTTCTTCTGGGCGTTTTCAATGGTTTTGGACAGGATGCCCGCTTCGATAGGTTCGTCGGTCATACCCATCTTGTCCATAATCAGCTGAATCCGTTCTCCGCCGAAAATGCGCATCAGATCGTCGTCCAGTGCCACGAAGAACTGGGAACTGCCCGGGTCGCCCTGACGGCCGGAACGTCCCCGCAGCTGGTTGTCGATACGCCGGGCCTCATGGCGCTCGGTGCCGATAATGTGCAGGCCGCCGGCGGCCAGTACCTTCTGATGTTCCCGCTCCTGCTCCTCGGGGTCATCGAAATGTCCGCCCAGGATAATATCGGTACCTCTTCCTGCCATGTTGGTGGCGATGGTGACCGCGCCGAATTTACCGGCCTGGGCCACGATTTCCGCCTCCCGCAGATGCTGCTTGGCGTTCAGCACGTTGTGGGGCACGCCCCGTCTCTGCAGCATGGCAGAGAGCATTTCGGACTTTTCTACGGAAATGGTACCCACCAGCAGCGGCTGACCGGTTTCGTGGCGGGTTACAATCTCCTCCACGATGGCCTTGAACTTGGCCTTCTGGTTGGCGTAGACGCTGTCCTGCATATCCTCACGGATGACAGGCTTGTTGGTGGGAATTTCCACCACGTTCATATTGTAAATTTCGTTGAATTCTTCTTCTTCGGTCTTGGCGGTACCGGTCATGCCCGCCAGCTTCTCGTACATGCGGAAGTAGTTCTGCAGGGTGATGGTGGCCAGGGTCTTGGACTCGTTGCGGACCTTGATGCCTTCCTTGGCTTCGATGGCCTGATGCAAACCGTCGGAGTAGCGGCGGCCGAACATCAGACGGCCGGTAAACTCGTCTACGATCACGATTTCGCCCTCGTTTTCGATGTAGTCGATGTCCCGCTTCATAATAGCGTGGGCTTTCAGGGCGATGTTTACGTGATGGTTGATATCCATATTCTCCGGGTCGGAGAAATTGTCGATTTTAAAATAGCGCTCGCACTTTGCGATACCCTCTTCGGTGAGGGCCACGGTCTTGTCCTTTTCCTCCACCGTGTAGTCACCGGTGTAGATGTCCGTGCCGCCGAAGCGCACGTCGCCGTCCTTGATGTGTTCGCCCCTGGTTAAGGTGCGCACGAATTTGTCGGCGGTATAGTAAAGAGAATTGGATTCTTCACCCTGACCGGAAATAATCAGCGGAGTTCTGGCTTCATCGATGAGGATGGAGTCCACCTCGTCCACAATGGCGTAATTCAGGGGCCGCTGCATCTGCTGCTCCTTGTAGATAGCCATATTGTCCCGCAGGTAGTCGAAGCCGAATTCGTTGTTGGTGCCGTAGGTAATATCCGCATTGTAGGCGGCCTTGCGCTCCTCGCTGTCCACGTCGTGGATGACGCAGCCTACGGTAAGTCCCAGCCAGCGGTAAACCTGGCCCATCCATTCCGCGTCACGCTGGGCCAGATAGTCGTTGACCGTTACCACGTGCACGCCCTTGCCTGCCAGCGCGTTCAGATAGACCGGCAGGGTGGCAACCAGCGTTTTGCCTTCGCCGGTTTTCATTTCCGCGATATTGCCCTGATGCAGCACGATGCCGCCGATGATCTGCACATAGAAGTGCTTCATGCCCAGTACGCGGAAAGAAGCCTCACGGCAGACCGCAAAGGCCTCCGGCAGAATGTCGTCCAGGGTTTCTCCCTTGGCCAGACGCTCCTTGAATTCCTGCGTTTTTGCCTGAAGCTGTTCATCGGAAAGCGCCTGCATCCCCTGATCCAGCGCCTCCACCGCATCTGCGATTTTTTCTATTTTTTTCAGTTCTCTGGAATTCCAGTCCCCGAAGATTTTCTCAAGAAATCCCATTCCTTTTCCTTTCTGCAGGGGTGCTGTCCGGAAGACAGCCGCCCGATTTTTACTGTTTTTCGAATACTTTATTGTATCACAAAATTGTGTGCTTTGTCTGAATCTTTACTTTTTGTTGCCGAACAGACCCCGCATAATACTCTTGACCTCCGTGCGCATGGCGGAGCTGAGGGCATTGGAGGCCGCCCGCCGGGCAATGGTGGAGAGTCCGGTGGTCTTTCCGCCGGTCAGAGAATTTACGATGTTGGTGCTGACGGAGCGACTCACGGAAGAAAGCGCGCTGTCCGCCATCTTTTTGGCGGTACCGGAGCTTTTCTTTGCCTTGGACTTCTCCGCTTTGGCTGCCGCTTTTTCCGCCTCTTTCTGCGCCTGTTCCGCTGCCTTGGTCCGTGCCAGTTCTTCCCTGGCCTGCTCCAGAATCTCGTAGGCGGACTCCCGGTCCACGGTCTCGGAATACTTGGGATACAGCAGATCGCCGGTAATTACCGCATTTACCACGGTATCGTCCGCCGGACCGATATAGCTTTGGGGCGGCAGAATGCGGGCATACTGCACCACTTCCGGAATACCCTTTTCATCCAGGAAGGATACCAGGGCTTCGCCGGTGCCCAGCCGCAGCAAGGCTTCTTCGGTATCGAATTCCGGGTTCACCCGGAAGGCCTTGGCCGCCGCCTTCAGTTTCTTCTGCTCTCCCGGCGTGTAGGCCCGGAGGGCATGCTGGATGCGGTTGGAAAGCTGGGCCAGAACGCTGTCCGGCACGTCGGAGGGATCCTGGGTCACGAAATAGATGCCTACGCCCTTGGAGCGCACCAGGCGGATCATCTGTTCGATCTTTAAAACCAGCGCCTTGGAGGCACCCTCGAAGAGCACGTGGGCTTCGTCGAAGAAGAACACCAGCCTGGGTTTGTCCGGATCGCCGATTTCCGGCAATTTCTCGTAGAATTCGGTGAGCATCCACAGCAGGAAGGTGGAATAAATCAGGGGGCTGCGGAACAGCCGGGTGCTTTCCAGGATGCTGATGATGCCCTTGCCTTCGGCGGTGGTCTGCATAAAATCGCTCACGTCCAGCTGAGGCTCGCCGAAGAGGCATTCGCCGCCTTCGTTTTCGAAGGCCAGCAGCGCTCTTTGGATGGCGCCCACGGATGCGGAAGAAATCTGGCCGTAGGTCAGAGTAAATTCCCTGGCGTTTTCCCCCACGTAAGACAGCAGGGCCCGCAGGTCCTTCAGGTCCAAAAGAAGCAGGCCGTGCTCGTCCGCCACCTTGAATACGATGTCCAGAACGCCCTTCTGCACCTCGGTCAGACCCAGAAGCCTGGCCAGCAGCAGGGGTCCCAGAGAAGATACGGTGACCCGCACGGGAATGCCCTTTTCGCCGAAAATATCAAAGAAGCGCACCGGATAGCCGGTGTAGGAAAACTCTTCTTCCAGGCCGAAATGCCGGATGCGCGCCTGCATGTCCTCGCTGTCCGCGCCGGGCAGCACGGTGCCGGTCAGATCGCCCTTTACGTCTGCAAAAAACACCGGAACGCCCATGTCGGAAAAAGACTCCGCCA
>JAZUKP010000088.1:0-4715 GCA_045643345.1 Anaerovoracaceae bacterium
TTCTTTTGGGGTCATGTCTGCCATTGTTTTGTCCTCTCTTTGTTATCAGCAGTTCTGTATACGAAATATATTTACAGGTTTTCGGCACTATCTTTCGTAGTAGTGATCCATGTACTTCAGTGCTTCGTTGCGGATGAATACCTGAAGTTCTGCACCTAATGTATCGCCTGCCTGCTGCAGAACACCGGCCTTGAACATGTATCCGCCGCCAGGAGCGAATCTGTCGATGGTCTGGTGTACGGACTCGATGATTTCTTCTCTCGGGGTGTTGGGCCAGTCAACGAACATTGCGGTTTCCCAGGCTCCTGCAAATGCAAGTTTGCCCTGATACTTTACCTTGATGGCGTCCAGATCGTTGTCAATCTGTGCCGGTTCCCAAAGCTTTGTACCGAAGTCTACCATGTCGTCCAGGAAATCTTCGCATCTGCCGCAGTTGTGGAATGCAATCGGAATGCCTCTGTCGTTTGCCGGCTTTGCCAGTCTGTCGTAAATCGGTCTGAAAATGTCTCTGTACATTTCCACGGAGAAGAACGGGTTGTACTTGCTGGCGGTATCGTCGGTAATGGTGTAGAAGTCAGGCTTGTAGTAATCCAGGGTCTTCTCGATAATGGGTACGTAAAGGTCTGCAATCCAGTTGAGCAGTTCCTTGACTTCTTCCGGTTCTTCATACAGTGCGCAGAGTGCTTCGGAGAAGCCCATGAAGGATACCAGTCTCTGGAACGGCTGGAATCCGCCGCCGGAGAATACTGCCTTCTGGGTTCTGTCGATGTTTGCTTTTTCATAGTCGGCCTTTGCCATGGCTTCCCAGTCCACATCCGGAACTACCGGAGCCTTGATGACGTCTCTCCACTTGGTGATGTCGTCCAGGATGAAGTTGCCCGGTTCCGGAAGAGATGCAAATCCGGTCTCTGCATTGGATACATAGGTTACACCCCATGCGTCCACGCCGCCGTTGGGTCCTCTGGAGCCGTCGGCAAAAAGATTGGGGCTGACGCCGCGGGTCGGTTCCGTTCCGTCCGGGAAAGGTCTGCCAAGGTTGAAGTACGGCACGCTCTGCGGAATTTTTCCGTTAACTACGGCCATAAAATTTTCTTTCGGGGTCATATCTGCCATTGTTTTCACGTCCTTCTGTATAATATCTTTTGAATAAAAAACCCGGACTGCGGTTTTGAAAATGCAGTCCGGGCATATTGACTTACGTAGTTACTGTTTTCGATTCTGCATTCGAAGCTTGATTTTTTACAGAGCAGTCACTCTATCTTTCATAGTAGTGATCCATGTACTTGAGAGCTTCGTTGCGGATGAAGATCTGCAGTTCTGCGCCGAGCTTGTCGCCAGCCTGCTGCAGAACGCCAGCCTTAAACATATATCCGCCGTTAGGCGCATATCTGTCGATGGTGTTATGAACAGATTCGATGATTTCATCTCTCGGTGTGTTGGGCCAGTCAACGAACATTGCGGTTTCCCAGGCGCCTGCGAATGCAAGCTTGCCCTGATACTTCTTCTTGACTGCATCCAGGTCATTGTCAACCTGTGCCGGTTCCCAAAGCCTTACACCGAATTCTACCATGTCATCCAGGAAGTCTTCGCATCTGCCGCAGTTGTGGAATGCAATCGGAATGCCTCTGTCGTTTGCCGGCTTTGCAAGCTTGTCGTAGATCGGTCTGAAAATGTCCTTGTAGATTTCCGGAGAGAAGAACGGGTTGTACTTGCTTGCGGTATCATCAGCAATATTGAAGAAGTCCGGCTTGTAGTAGTCCAGAGTCTTTTCGATAATCGGTACATAGAAATCTGCCATCCAGTTGAGCAGTTCCTTTACTTCTTCCGGTTCTTCATAAAGAGCACAGAGACCCTCGGTAAATCCCATGAATGCAATCAGCTGCTGGAAGGGCATAAATCCGGCGCCGGAGAATACTGCCTTGGTGCTTCTGTCGAAGTTTGCCTTTGCATAATCGGCCTTTGCCATAGCTTCCCAGTCTACATCCGGAATTTCCGGTGCCTTGATAACGTCTCTCCACTTGGTAACGTCGTCCAGGATGAAGTGATTGGGTTCCGGAATGGATGCAAATCCGGTTTCTTCGTTGGAAACGTAAGTAACACCCCAGGGGTCCACACCACCGTTGGGTCCTCTGGATGTATCATTAAATAACATCGGAGATACGCTGCGAGTCGGTTCACTTCCGTCCGGGAAAGGTCTGCCCATGTTGAAGTAGGGAACACTCTGCGGCATCTGGCCGTTAACTACAGCCATAAAATTTTCTTTTGGGGTCATGTCTGCCATATCAATTATTCCTTTCTTTCTGAATATCAAAATTAGTCAATCTAATAATAATTGAAATTTTATAGTTTTTCAATAAGAAAGCATAAAGAAATAGCATATAATTTATAATAGTTCGATTTATTTCCCGCGTTTTTTCTTTCCTGCGGCGATTTTTGATAAAATTATGATTTTTCGCGATCCTTCCAGCTATTTTCCTCTCGGCAGAAAGTCCGTTTCCACCTCGTACACCTCTTCATCCGAAAAGTGCCACCACTCGTCCTTGTAAGGAATAAAACCGGCCTCGATCATGGTCTCCTGCAGCATCCAGGCGTTGACCACAGATTCCTTGTCCGGCACGTCCCGGTAGTCCCGGTCCGCCTGCGAACTGAAGCTGTCGAACTTCGTGGGCATGATAATATCCCGGCCGTCCTTGTCGATGACGGTTACGTCTACGGTATTGCCCCGGCTGTGGTCGGAATAGCCGGTGGTTGGATCCGCTACAAAGGTGGCGTCCGGATAGACGTCCCAAAGCACGAACTGGGCGTAGACCGGCCGGTAAGCGTCCCAGATTTTCAGCCGGTAACCCTGGGCCCGCAGAATTTCCTGGGCCTTTTCCAGCTTCTGCACCGTACCGAAGCGAAGCCAGGCATCCGTAAAATCGTAAATTCTCTGCCCCGTAAAATTGTCCTTCGTGGCATAGCGCAGCTCCACCTCGATGTCTTTGATATATTCTTTTACCTTTACAAAATCCGTTTTCACCATATTGACAATGCAGCTCCTTCTTATATACAATCCTATCACAAAAATAAAAGTTTTTCGCCGAATCGGCGGAAAAAGAGGACCCGATCATGAAAAAATACTGTTTATTGACGCAACGCCTGCTGCGAAGCAAAAAACTTCGAAGACCCCTATTTTGACCTGGCTAAAGAAATGGTTTCCGCCGATGTCATCGTGATTGCCGCCCCCTACTGGGACCTGTCCTTCCCGGCGGTTTTAAAGCAGTACCTGGAAGCCGTAACCAGCTGGGCTCTGCCCCTGGCCAGCAGGATCAAATTGCTGGTCAGCACAAAATCCGCCTTTCTTTTATGAAACTTTCCGAATCTGCCCGTAGACGGCCTCCGCAATCTCCGCGGCGCTGCCCCCGGCCCTTGCCCCCTGCCAGGAACCGTGCCGGTCGTTGATCCCGTTCAAAAACTTGATGGCAACGGCCTCTTTGCTCCAGTCCCGCAGGTTCTCGTTGTAGTCGTCGATCAAAATATCCGACGGCAGAATGCCGCCGGGCACCTTCTCCCGCTTGCTTTCCCCGCAGTACATGAAAATCGGCGTAATTTTGTATTGCCTTAAATAGCGGTCGAACCAGGCCTGCTTTTCCGCCAGGGCGTACTTGCTGTCCGGAAGCACCGCGGAAAGGGTGTGCACCTCAATCTGGGGGTCCGCCGCCAGCAGGGCCAGGGCACCGATGCATTCGAAGCAGGGCTCCAGCTGCGCAAAATACCCTTCCCGGTACAGTTCCTCCGGGGGGACCTCTTTGTACTGCGCAATCACCCCGTCCATATCAAAAAACACTCTTGTCATCTGCATTCCTCCCCTCCGGCGAAAATATATAAATTTTTCCGCCTTACAACAAGAGTATACAAAAAGAGCATGTACACAAATTGGTACATGCCATCGATCCGACCCGGGCGCGCGGCAATCCTGCATGGTCCGCCCCGGGCGCTGTTCAGAAGCCGGATTGTGTATTATAATAATCTCGTATTTTCCAACCGAAGCATCTGTGCTGCGGCCCTTCCGCAGCGGAAAGGATACATTATGGCACTGTACTCTTTCGGCGAAATTCTGTACGACATCTACCCCGAAAAAAAATGCATCGGCGGCGCACCGCTGAACCTTGCCGCCCATTTTGCCCTGCAGGGAAACGAAAGCTTTATGCTTTCGGCGGTGGGAAACGACGAAAACGGCCGGGATGCACTGGCCTGGATGCAGTCGAAAAATATCCGGACGGATTATGTCAAAATCTCTTCCCGTCCCACGGGCAGCTGCCTGGTGACCCTGGACGAAGCCGGCCTGCCCTGCTACGATCTGCAGACCGACGTGGCCTGGGACGACATCGACGCATGCCGGATTCCCGCAGAAAAGGAAGACCCCCAGGACGGTGCGGTACTGGCCTTCGGGTCGCTGGCCCTGCGCGGCGCGCACAACCGGAACGCACTCCGCCGGATTCTGCAAAGCGGCAGCTTCCGGGAAATCTTCGTGGACATCAACATCCGCCCGCCCTTTTTCAGTCAGCCGGTGATCCGCTTTGCCCTGGAGAATGCCACCATCTTAAAAGTCAGTGACGAAGAACTGCCGGCGGTTCTGGAAAACCTGGGCATCGAAAGTTCCGGCGGCGAAGACGCCCTGCGCCGGATGACACAGATGTTCCCCGGCCTGAAGCTGCTCATCCTCACCTGCGGAG
>JAZUKP010000089.1:0-5332 GCA_045643345.1 Anaerovoracaceae bacterium
TAACCAGGAACGATATTTACCCCACTTCTTTACGATAGGCTTGGATGTGTCGAGCCATGCGCCAACAAGCGGTCCAAGAATAAGACCCATGATTGTACTGACTGTAGATACCAGACCGATTGTTGCCGGTGTGAACTTTGCAATATCTGTTTCCCAGATTGTCTGATAGTAGCTGCCCATTGTGGTACTGAGAACCATAACGCCGTTTCCAATACCCCAGAACAGCTTGATGGCGGTGCTGAGCGGCTCGCCTCTTCTGTCTTTTACAACTTTTTCGCTCATTTTTTCTCCCTTCTCAGTCGAAACGACTGATAATAACTTGCGATTGATCTAATGACTGAACTATTGTGTACACCTCTTATCCTTATAAATTTATATCATTTTAATTTTAAAAAGGATTTGTATATTATTCAATAGAAAAAAGGTGCTGCATCGCAACACCTTTTCTATGAATCTATCAACAAATTCGAAATGTTTATAAATTTCGGTTTTAGTTCCGACCGCGCTTGGACTTCTTCCGTCTGGGCTCGTTTGTGTCTTTGCTGTCGAAATCAAAATGACGGATCGACGGTTCCAAACGTTTTACGTTCCGCGCTCTGAGCGTATTTACATTGAGCAGAATCAGCAGACATTCCGCCATATTAAAGATATCCATGAACAGAATAAAGCCTGCGGGAACAAAGACGCACAGAGCTGCAATGCAGATCATTTCGACAAAAATCGCCGTGGAGGTTTCCACCAGCGATACATTTGTAATGGTGGAGAAGCCGTAGTAATGCATTACGCAGGCCATAAGGGCGATAAACAGCAGAGAAAATGCAATGGAATAGTTTTTCTCCAGCATCTGATACAGCGTCTCGGTAAACGGGAAATTTGTTTCCAGACCGCGGGACGAAATCTCACCGGCCATTCCGTACGCAAAGCATACACCGGCAAAACACTTTGCCGCAGTTTCAAAAATATCGCCCAGGAACATATATCTGTTTCTTTTTAAGAAGCCTATGGCTTTTCCCGATGCAACACTTTTGTCATGTCTGTATTTTTCGTAAATCTGCCGATATTCCGATTCCACAGCAATCGACAGGATTGCATTTCTGTAGTTGGAATAAATAAAATAGAAGCAAATGGCAAAGGACAGCAAAAGAAACACGCCCACACATAAGGGCAAGCTCATGCTCCCGATGAATTCGTCCAGAATTGCCATACCTACTCTTTCAAAAAAACTCGTCATAATTTCCCACCATTAAACGCCAGTCTGCTGACGTTACTCTCTTTCCGCTTCCGAGGCACGATCGCCGGAATAATATGTTTTCAGACCTTCAATCAAAGGCTGAATTCGGTCGCTGTTCCGCTGCAGATACCACATGTACACCAATCGGCTGGAATATCTGTCGTTGATCTTAACAAATCTGTAGCCGCCCGCATTCTCGTGCTTCGGGCTGTAATTCACAATACTGTTGATGCACACCAGCTCCGGATAGGTAATGGAATCCCGCAGCAGATCGTAAGAATAATCGTCGATTTCGAAATCGATTTTCAGTCCGTAGCCTGTGATTTCGGAAATCGCGTTTGCCCAGCTCTTGATGGCTGTATTCCCGATCCGCACGCAAAGGGGTTCGTCCGCCAGGTCTTCGTACTGCAGGAATTTGCGATCGTACATACTGTGAGAGGGTGGGACCAACACGCCAAGCTGTTCCCGGCAAATCAAAAACTTTGATATTCGCTGGGTTTTGGCCGGAGAGATCCGGTTGTTGACCTCCTTCATAAAATACTCATCGCAAACCGCAATGTCGATTTTTCCCGTGGTAAGATTCTCGAACAGCGACCGTTCATCCATATTAAAAAGATCTATGCTTTCGATTTTGGACTTCGGGTAGTTGCTGAGGAGAAAAGCTGCACCGATATTGTTCGCGGAAATTTTCAGCTTTCGATTTTTAATAAATGCATTTTTCGCATTATTGATAATACTGTCAACGTCGTCCGCATATTGAAGAAGCTTCTTCCCGTCGGAGGTAATTACCAACTTCTTTTTATCTCGGATAAAAAGCTTGACGTTCAATTCCTCTTCCAGTTGATTTACGGTATAGCTCAGCGTAGACTGCGCCAAATAAAGCTTTTTTGCTGCATCTGACATTGACCCGCATTCCGCGATTGTCTTAAATTTAAGTAACTGGTCACTATTCATAAAACATCAGCATGGAAACAAGCAATTAATAATCCTAAAAATACATTTTTATCTTACACTATTTTATATATAATGTAAAGTTTGTACCCAAAAAGCGAGTCGATTGACTCGCTTTTTGAATATTATTTTGAAGATGGTTTTTCGTTGACTGCGAAACTACATATCGGACAAATCGTCTTCGATTGCAGCTTCGGCATGTGCTTTTCTTCTTTCGTTTACTTCCTGCTGCATCTGATCCATCTTGTCCTGATTCAGATTGAAGAGGAAGAGCATGATTACCAGACCGAGCAGAGGTGCCCACAGCGGTGCCTGAATGTATCCCTTGCAGATACCCTTCAGCAGTTCCGGAGTGGCAGCTGCGCCTGCAACGTATCCTGCAGCGGCCAGAATTGCGGTAAGAGAGAAGCTCTTTACAACACCGGCAAGCTTTACCGGAATGCTCAGAAGACCCATGATAAATGCGGTGCAGTTCTTGCCTGTTTTCCATTCATGGTAAACAGCAACGTCCATGTAAAGGTCGGATTCCAGCGGCTGGGTAAATCCGACGATTCCCTGCATGATAATCTGGAGCACGAAGAATGCGATGGCGTTCTTCATGGCAACGAGGTAAGAAGCAATCAGGATGCCCGCAATGGCTGCGTACGCAATGCTCAGGATCCATCTCTTGCCAAGCTTGGTCTTTCCTACCACACCGGCAACATAGGCGCCGATCAGGCCCATGATGGAGGAGCAGCAAAGATGAACGGCCAGGCCGACGTTGGGCAGTTCTGCCGCAACGTACTTGTAATAGTAAACGTTCAGCGCAGGAATCAGGAAGGATCCGACGTTGGAAGAAAGGTCTGCAAAAACGATGTAGAACAGATACTTGTTGGTAGCGAAGGCCTGAATGATGTCCTTCAGCTTTAAGTTCTCATCCTGCTTTACAGAGCCTGTCTGATATTCGTATCCGTCAGACATCTTGAAGTGCGCATAGAATGTAACGAAGTAGAGAACGGCAAAGACCAGTGCCAGAACAAAGTATGCCTTCTGTTCTGTCATCATGCCTGTCACGAAAGCTACAAAGGTCGGGATCGCATAGCTGGTAATCAGGCGGCCGGCGTTGGATCCAACCATTCTGTTGGAGTTCAGCTTCACTCTTTCTTCCGGCGTGGAAGCGATTTCCTGCACCAGCGCGAAGTCTGCCGTATATGCAAGACTGGATGCGAAACCGCCGATAACCGTTACGGCAACAATCAGAATCGCCGCGCCGACATTATTTCCCAGAACAGAATACTTGATCGGGAAAAAGAGAATCATAAGCGGCGGGGTAATGAGAAGATAGGATCTTAAGCGGCCCCACTTCATCGGCTTAACCATTCCGATAAATGCGCCGACAAAGAATCCGGTGATGAGTGTGATCACACTGGAAACGGTCATGATAGACCCAGCAAGTGCAACCGGGAACAGTGCGATGTCTGTCAGGAAATACGAAAAGAACGTATTGTCCATGTTCGCAATTAACTGGGTACCAATACTGGATACACCCCAGAAACGTAATAAAGTTTTAGACGCGGGTTTTTTATCCATGATAATTTTATTCCTCCCTAGATAATTTTTGATCCGCAAAAATAATAACGGGATTTAAAACTGAAAGTTTTAAACCTATTAATCTTTTGTTCCTACATTGTACACAAAAAAACACATAGATAAAACTTCATGAATTTGATGAATTATTCGAAATAATCGATTGATGCCCGTAAAAAGTCGTTTTCTTGCCTATGTTTTAGAAATTTTACAACTTTTTGCGAGCTTTGCTTCATTTTCTTCGGAAAACCCTGTATACTTCTTATATAATTATAAAAATATTTTCATAAATTGCACAAAAAAAATTTGAAAGGAAATCGTTAGAATGAAGTTCGATCCAAAAGAAATTGCAAATCCCCGCATCCAGCTGCCCACCCCGCAGGCTCCCCGCCTCTCCTCTCTGGAACTGGATACACCTATCAGCGTCAGAGAAAACTACAGAAGAGCCATGCACGGAAATCCCGAATGGATTCCCGGTTCCGGCGATGTAACCTGGTTCTGCCCGGCCATTATCCCGGACAACCCTGCCAGAGCATTTGTCATCGAAGGCGAAAAATATCAGGGTCAGTACGGCGGAAAAGATATCTTCGGCATTACCTGGGAATACGTTCCCGAAGCCCACGGTTCCATTACCAGACCCGGCAACCCCACCCTTACGGACATTACAAAATGGAAGGAAGTTATTCATTTCCCGAATCTGGACGACTGGGACTGGGAAGGAAGCGCTTTAAAGAATAAAGAATACCTGGCAACCCACAAAAAGTACCAGAACCTCTGCATTTTTACCGGATTTTTCGAAAGACTGATTTCCTTCATGGACTTCGGTCCGGCGGCTTATGCGCTGATGAATAAAGCATCCAAACCGTACGTAAAGGAAATCTTCGAAGCCCTCTCCGACTTCTGGATCGACCTGGTAGAACACGCGGCAAAGTACTACGGCGACGGCATCGACGGATTCGCCTTCCACGACGACTGGGGCGCACAGCATTCCCCGTTCTTCAATGCAAGAGTGGTCAACGAAATGATCGTTCCCTACATGAAGAAGGTTACAGACAAGATTCACGAACTGGGCTACACCTGTGAGCTTCACAGCTGCGGACACCTTCTGAATCTGGTACAGTGCATCGAAGCTGCCGGCTGGGATACCTGGCAGGGCATGACCGACATCAACGATTATCACGATGTTTACGGCAATCTTACCACCAAGCTTAAGATGTGGACTCCCTGCGGCGCCATTAAGGGCCTGAACGCAGAAGAAACCGAAAAGGCAGCCCAGGCATTTGTCGACGAATACGGCAACAAGGAAAGAGTAGCGGTGGTCTCCACCAGACTTTCCGACAACCCCCAGTTCTACATTGACCTCTATCGTCTTTCCCGTGAAAAGTTCGGCGAATAATTTTAAGGAGGATTTCTCATGGAAAATCAGAATGCCTGGAAAAAATACAAGGCAAAGGACTTAAAAGACCTGAACCGTGTCTGCGACGGTTATAAGGATTTTATTTCAAAAGGAAAAATTGAGCGGGAATGCGTGGATCTGACCATCGATATGGCCAAGAAAGCAGGCTATGTGGACGTAAACGAAGC
>JAZUKP010000090.1:0-2968 GCA_045643345.1 Anaerovoracaceae bacterium
GCAGCAGAAGCACCGGCAGAAGAGAAAGCGGAAGAGGCAGCAGAAGCACCGGCAGAAGAGTAATTCCTACATAAGAGATTTAAAGAGAGCAGCGATACGCTGCTCTCTTTTTTTGCTTGCAATCATGATAATTGCTTGTTATACTGAAAAAGAACGAATGTTCGAATATCTTATGGAATGGTTAAAGTGCGCATATCCGGCGGGGCTGGGCCGACAGGTTCTGTTTCCGGAACGAAATCTGCGTAGGTTTTTCCTCCTTCGTAGATTCCGTAGAAGGCTTGGAAAACATCTCCGAATTTATCATTCGGTTCAAACAGATAATCGTATTCCCAGCCGATGGTTCCACCGAGGTGATTATCCACGATATACTGCGCTTTTAGTGCGCCGGAACGCTGCTCCTCCAGATAGTAACGTGCGGTTCCCGTTTTGATGACACCGTTTTCTTCGTAAGTGCCGGCTTCTTCCGCGTAATACTGTCCGGTGGTTTCATCCCAGGCATAGGATATATTTTGGGTCATCAAATCCTTCATAATGGTTCGCATGGAAGGCTTACTGCTTCGCATCATTACGTTTTTGCTGTTCCATACGGTGTATCGCATGTGATAAGCAACACCGAGAATTACTTTTTCGGGCGGACATTTGCTGGCAATATAATCGGTTCCCTCACGCCACCATTTCTGAGACATATTGGAAAGGGAGGCGTCAAAATCCTCTCCGTAGGTCATTTCCAGCAGATAGTCGCAGCATTCGCCGAAAATATCGAAGGGATATAAATGGCTGTTGTTATAAGGGGTACCGTAATAGGTTGCAACGGAAACGGTAAGTCCCAGCTTATGCCCGTATTTACAGAGTGTCTGAACAAAATAGATAAAATTATCCCGGCTGCTTGAAGTGGACATGGCTTCGTAATCCAGGCTGATGCCGTCGGCATTATATATCGCACAGTAAAACAAGTATTGGGCAATGGTCCTGTTTGCGGCGGATTTGTTTGCCAGATTGGAATCGATGTAGTCGGAAGCATCGGTAGAAAAACCATTCTGTGCACAGATCCAGACCTTGAAGCCGTTGGCGTGGGCCGTCTGGATAAAACCGTAGTCCGTGGTATTGATGCAGGAACCGTCAGAGGATGCCTTTTGGTTCAGGGTTATATTCACAAAGCAGTCCAGCCCGTCAATAGGTTCCGGACATTCAGCGGTTCTGCTCCACATCAGGCTGACCGGTCTGTCCCAGGTGGTCTTTGTCTTTGTGGTTGTGCAGAAATTCGGAATCTCTGCAGCGGTGTTTTTTATCTGCAGGTCGGCTTTATTGATATAGAAAAGTTTTCCCTGGGGATCTTTTACCTGGTAGAACGAGGTGGTTTCTTTTACGACACTGACTGTTTCGTTTTCGTAAAAACCACTGAGGCTTCCGCCATCGGAAAGGGTGGAAATAACGGTTTTGGTACCGTCTGTGGTTCCGAACTTTCCGCTATAATATTTTTCGGTAGTCAGGTATACGTTTCCGCCGCTGTATTTCCATGTAATACGGGCAAGCTGGGCAACGCTCCCCAGAGAAACGTAATACTTATCGGTTTTGTCAAAATCGGTGTGGAAGTACTTTAAAGGAATTTCTACGGTACCCGCATTTTTTTTAATAAAAGCGGTAGTTTCCGCATCTGCAAATACTACATTCAGGTCGGACACCTTAATTTTGATAACTTTTGCATCGGTATCGAATTTCCATCCGCTGACAGAACCGTATTTCTGCAGGGTGTCGATATCCACGTAAAGGTTGCCGTAGCGGGAAGCCGCAGAGGCAGAAACTTTGCTGCCGTTTACATAGATTCCGCAGCGTGTGTAGTCCTCATGATTGGGCACGGATTCCGCATGGGCGTCCGCCGGTCCGGCAAAAACGCAGAACAAGGCAACAAATATTAAAATTGCAAGTCTTAAATGCTTCTTCATAGTGTCTAAATTATATCGTAAGATAGAATAAAAAGCAAATACGGAGGTTATGATGTCATCTTATTCCACATATCTTTTACTCGGTTTGACTGCAGTACTTTTGATTATAGTGATTGTGCTTCTGGTACAGATGAGTCGCTTGAAAAATTCGGTAGAGAATGTCAGCCGCCAGTCGGAGGTTTACGACCAGATCAATCAGCAGAATTTGTACAATGTGCAGCAGACGGTAATCGGGGTGCAGTCTGCCATGCAGCAGAATATGCAGGGCGTTCAGCATGCGGTACAGCAATCACTGAGCCAGAATTATTCTTCCCTGAATCAGAATCTGGACTCCCGACTTGCCGGTTCCTTTGAAACCATCAATTCTTATTTACGGACAATGAACCGGGATCTGGGAGAAATGAAAACCGTAGCGGATGGGGTGGAAGACCTGCGGAAAGTCCTGAATAATGTGAAAAATCGGGGAATTCTCGGAGAGTATCAGCTGGGCGGAATTCTGCGGGAGATAATGTCTCCGCAGCAGTTTGAAGAAAATATTGCAACCGTACCCGGCTCTTCCGAAAGAGTAGAGTATGCGGTAAAGCTTCCGGGAAATGATTCTCCGGTATACCTTCCCATCGATTCGAAATTTCCTGGAGATGCTTATGCGCATCTGGTGGATGCCTACGAGGCTTCCGATGCGGCTGCTGTGGACGGATGCCGGAAAATTCTGGTGAATCAATTCAAAAAAGAAGCACATGACATAAGAAATAAATATGTTAAGATTCCTTTTACCACAGATTTTGCCGTGATGTTTCTTCCTTTTGAGGGACTGTATGCGGAAGCGGTGAATCTGGGTATGATAGAAACTCTCATGCGGGAGTGCAGCGTGGTGATTGCAGGCCCGTCTACCATGGCTGCGCTGCTCAGCAGTCTGCAGATGGGGTTTAAAACCCTTGCCGTTCAGGAAAATGCGGATAAAGTCTGGAAGCTTCTGGGAAATGTAAAGTCTGAATTCGATAAATTTGCTGTAGTTTTAGAGGATA
>JAZUKP010000091.1:0-13952 GCA_045643345.1 Anaerovoracaceae bacterium
GACACCCGCAGCGTCCAGTCCGTAGCGCTCCCGCAGCTCGGCCACGCTGCCGTGTTCGATAAACTTGTCCGGCCAGCCCAGATTCAGAACCCGGCAGCCCGGCACACATTCCGCGGCAATCCGGGAGATTTCCGCCCCGAAGCCGCCGATGATGCAGCCATCCTCCAGAGTTATGACTGCTTTATATTGTTTTAATAAATCCGCGATTGCAGATTTGTCCAAAGGTTTCAGCCGGGCAAAGCGGCAGACGCCAACGGATTTTTTGCATAAAGAAGCCGCTTCCGCTCCGATCGATGCAAAAGCCCCGTCGGTCAGAATCAAGGCATCCTTCCCTTCCCGCAGGAACTCCGGAAGTCCGACGGATGCCGGAGCAAAACTCTCGTTTTTCGGCGCATTCCCCTTGCCGTAGCGAATGGCGCAGGGGCCGTCCAGGGTCAGTGCATAACGCAGATCCGCCCGCAGCTCCTCTTCGGAAGCCGGAGAAAGCACGGTCATATTGGGCAGGGAGGAAAGGAAGGCGATATCAAACACGCCCTGATGGGTTTCCCCGTCCGCACCGGTAACCCCTGCCCGGTCGATAGCAAACACCACCGGGAGATTCTGCATACAAACGTCGATACAGATTTCATCGTATGCCCGCTGCAGAAAGGTGGAGTAAATCGCCACCACAGGTTTGCAGCCGTTTAATGCCAGCCCTGCGGCAAAGGATACCGCATGCTGCTCCGCAATACCTACGTCGAATACCCGGTCCGGATAGGCATTTTTCATGGAACCGAGACCGGTTGCATCCACCATGGCGGCGGAAATGGCGGTAATCCGTTCATCCTCACCTGCCAGACGGCAGAGTTCATCCCCGAACACTTCGGACCAGGTGCTTCCCGGAGCAGCATTTTCCGCGCTGACCGTATCCGGATTAAAGCGGCCGATCCCGTGGAACTTGGTGGGATTCTCTTCCGCAGGAATAAAGCCCTTGCCCTTCTTGGTCACCACATGCAGGAGCACCGGACGGTCGGTTTTTTTGGCAAATTCAAAAGCATCCGTCAGTTCCCTGATATCGTGACCGTCGATGGGACCGTAATACTTAAACCCCAGATCTTCAAAAATCTGATCCGGGATAAACAGATATTTCAGGAAATTCCGGAAACCGCTGAGAATTCTGTATACAAAAGATTTTTCTCCGGTATTTTTTTTAATGCCGGATTTAAAACGGTTGTAAGCGCTGGAGGTACGTATCTTGTTCAGGACTCTGGATACACCGCCCACGCTGCTGCCGATAGACATCTGATTGTCATTCAGCACCACAATCAGCGGTGTTTTCTCGGAGCCGGCATGATCCATCGCCTCAAAAGCCACACCGCCGGTCAATGCACCGTCTCCGATGACCGCAATGCAGGCGTATTTTTCCCCCCGCAGATCCCGGGCTTTGGCATAGCCAAGCGCAGCGGAAACCGAGGTGCTGGCATGACCGGAATCGTACATATCGTGTTCGGATTCGGAACGCTTGGGAAAACCGGAAAGCCCGTCCAGCCGCCGCAGCGTAGACATTTTTTCTCTGCGGCCGGTAAGCATTTTATGCACGTAGCATTGATGCCCCACATCCCAGATTATTTTATCTTCCGGAGAATGAAACACCCGATGCAGTGCCAGTGTCAGCTCCACAGCCCCCAGATTCGACGCCAGATGACCGCCGGTTTCCGAGACATCGGTAATCAGCTCTCTGCGCAGTTCTCCTGCCAGCTGTTCCAGCTCCGCGTCTGTCATATTTTTAATTTTCTGCAGCAGATTCTCTCCGCCTGACAGTTCACTCATGAATCAGAGCACTCCTTACTACAGAAATTGCTTTCAATAAGACATCGGATTTTTTATATTTTGCAATGGCTTTTTCTGCCATAGCCAGACAGTAGAGCCCATCCGACCGGGCCTTATCGCTGCCGTAGAACCGGGCATAATTGATGCCCTCGTCGCTGTCCGCATCTTCCAGATCGTCCGCAATCTGGAAGGCATAACCGTAATACTCGCCGAAAACCGATATATCCGCCAGCATTTCATGGCCTGCCCCCGCCAGATAGGCACCGGCAGTAACGGTCGCGGAAAGGAGCGCACCGGTCTTATTGGTGTGAACGAAGCGAATCAGCTGATTGTCGGGTTTTTCCTGTTTTACATCTGCGGTCTGCCCGGAAACCATATTGTTGGCACCGGCAGCAATACATTGCATCGCCTTGATTTTTCCGCTGCTGATCTCCCGCAGGATTTCTCCGGTCATCAGTTCAAAGGCAGTAGTCAGAAGACCGTCCCCGGCAAGGACCGCCATATCTTCGCCGAAAACCTTGTGACAGGTCAGCATTCCCCGGCGGTAATCATCGTTATCCATGGCGGGCAAATCGTCATGAATCAGAGAATAGGTATGAATGTATTCCACGGCACAGGCAAAAGGAAGGGCCTCCTCCGGATTGCCCCCGCACATCTGAACCGCACCCAGAAGAAGCAGCGGCCGCAGCCGCTTTCCGCCGGTACTCAGCGAATACTTCTCCGCCTCTGTAAGTACGTTGGCATAAATGCCCCTTGCCTTCAGATAATGAATTAAATTGTCGTTAATCAGGCCGAGAAGTTCATCGGCCGTAAATTCTCTAGTTTTCATAGAAATTCTCGATTAAACCGGATTCCGGTCTGTATATTTCAATCTTCTGCTTGGTCTCCTCCAAAAGAGAGGCGGCGTAAGCATAGAGTTCCTTGCTCTCCTGATACAATTTTATGCTTTCATCCAGGCTTAGCCCGCCGCTCTGCAAAGAAGCGGTATTCTTCTCTAAAAGCGCCAGGGCCTCATCCAGACTGATTTTATTCTTCTTCATGGTCTTTCTCCACAATCTCTGCTTTTATCGTTCCGCCGGCAAATTCGATGCATACCAGTTCTCCGGGCTGAACAGAGGAAAAATCCAGGATATCGCCGCTGCTGTTTCGCACCAGCGCGTAGCCCTTATTCAGAACGGACCGCGGATCAGCCGAATCCAAAGCCAGCCGAAGCATGTTCAGCTTATATTCCGCTTCCCGGATGCGGTTTTCCACCATAGCAAACATTCTATCCGGAGCGTACAGCTGCAGCCGGTTCTTTACATAGGAAAGATCCGGCACCGCCAGCTCCGCCGCAGCAGTGGGAGTAGCGCCCCGCAAATCTGCCGCAAAGTCGGTAATCACGTAGTCCACCTCGTGTCCCACGGCGGAAATCACCGGAATCGCGGAAGAAGAAACGGCCCGGGCCACACTTTCTTCGTTAAAAGTCCACAGATCCTCGGCACTGCCGCCGCCCCGGCCTACAATCAGAAGGTCCAGATCCGGGAACTTTTCATTCAGGCAGCGGATTCCTTCGCAGACGCTGGCCGCAGAGCCTTCACCCTGGACCAACGCGGGATAAATCAGAATATCCACCCCCGGATTTCTCCGCCCGACGGTGGAAATAATATCGTGAATCGCCGCACCCGTAGGAGAAGTGACCACACCGATGCGCCTGGGGTTGGCCGGCAGAGGTCTTTTGCGGGCCGGATCGAACAGACCCTCGGCCTCCAGCTTTCTTTTCAGCAGATCATAAGCCTGTTTTAAAGTGCCTTCCCCTTCTGCCTGCACATCTCTTACCTGCAGCGAATAACTGCCGCCCCGCTCGTATACCGAAAGACTTCCGTAGACCGTAATCTGCATTCCTTCGTCCAACGCAAAACGCAGCGATGGCACACGGGAAGCTGGAAAGAAGCAATTTACCCGGGAATTTTCGTCCTTCAGAGAAAAATACCAATGCCCGGAGCTATGTCTTGTAAGATTGGAAAGCTCTCCGCAGACACCGATATTGTTTAAAATCGGATCTGCAGAGAGTATGCGTTTAATATAAGTATTCAGTTGTGTAACGGATACGGGTTTTAAAGCCATCAGCTTCTGGAAATCTTGCCCAGAATTCCGTTGACAAATTTTCCGGAATCATCGCTTCCGAATTTTTTTGCCATTTTTACCGCTTCACTGATGGCGGCGTTTACCGGGGTAGCCTTGCCCTCCGGAGCGAACTTAAACTCCGCCAGGCAAAGACGCAGCACCGAAAGATCCACTCTTGCCAGCCGGGAAAGCTTCCAGCCGTTGGAATATTCTTCGATCAAGCTGTCGATCTGCTCCTTGTTCTGTACGAAGCTGTCAAATACGGTGTTGAAATATGCCAGCTGATCTTCTTCCTCTATATTCAGCTGAATAAACTGAATTTTCGCCTCCTCGGAGAAGTCATTCTGCGCTTCCATCTGAAATAGCATCTGCATCAGACTTTCTCTGGCTGCTGTTCTTGTCATTCCTGTTCTTTCTCCTTAAAATCTATGCCTTCCACAAAAATATTGATGCGGTCGATTTTCACATCCTGCAGGGCTTTGCAGTGTTTGATATTCTCCTGGATATTCCAGGCCGTCTCCGGTATGTTCACCAGATATTCCACATTTACGTGCACGTCAAAATCAAGGGCTTTGGGTTTGGGCTTGGGAAGAACTCCCGGAAACGCAATCCCCGAAACACCGTCCGTGGCAAGCACAATATCCTGAATTGTTTTAATTACATTCTCAGCCAATTAATAGTCGTACGGATTGTTTTTCCAGATTTCCACGTTCTTCAGGTGCCCCTCGTAGGTTTCTGCAAAGTTCGCCCGGTAGGTACCGTCGCCCTTCAGGCAGAAATACAGATAGTTGTGTTTTTCCGGAGCCAGAGCCGCCTGAATGCTCTTCACGCTGGGACTGCAGATCGGTCCTGCGGGAAGTCCCGGATACAGATACGTGTTGTAGGGAGAATCGTATTTTGCATCAAAATGACCCAGAACGTACTCAATGGTAACGTTGGATTCGAATCTCATGCCAAAGTTCAGCCGGTTCCAGAACACGCCGGCAATTCTGGCCCGTTCCTCATCCACGCCCCATTCTTCCTCCACCATGGAGGCGAGAATCATGATTTGATGGAAAGTGTAACCTTCGGGCACCTGAGCCTTCAGTTTCTCCATACAGGCAGACTGGAAATGAGAAAGCATGGCATCAATCACCGTATGCGCATCGGAGCCTTCATCCACCATATAAGTTTCCGGATAAAGATAGCCCTCCAGACGATTTCCTTTGGCGGAAATTTTGCCTACGGCAAAACCGTTTTTCGGCAGGAAATCGTAATCGTAATCATCCTCCAGCGCCTTGTAGAAATCCTCCGCAGAGGCAACGATCCCCTGCTCTTTCAGCTTTTCCCCCACCTGTGTCAGGGTAAGCCCCTCGGCAATCGTAAACTTCACCTGGGGATTGCGGCCCTTCTGCAGGGTTGTCATAATCTCTTCCATGGTCATGGAAGGCTTTAAAACATAGGTACCGGCCTGGTACTTTCCGTCCAGGTGATTGAACTTCGTCTTAAATTTAAAAATGTTGGCGGATTTAACCAATCCGGCCTTCTGCAGCTTGTTTGCGATTCCGGTGGTAGAGCTTCCGGCGGCAATTTCGAATTCCACAGTTTCGTTAGAATCCGGATCCAGCGCCTTGTTGAAGTTCTTTATACCGAAATATCCGGCAGCAGCGGCTGCTCCTCCTATTAGCACTAAGGCGAGCAGTACAGAAAGTACTGTTCGCCCTGTGTGTTTAGACTTTTTTGTGTGTCTTCCCATATTATTTTGCGCGGCCTAAGTATTCTCCGGTTCTGGTATCGATCTGGATAATTTCTCCTTCTTCGATAAAAATCGGGACCTGAATTACAGCACCGGTCTCTACGGTTGCGGCCTTTGTTACGTTGGTTGCGGTATTTCCCTTTACACCGGGCTCAGTATCAATAACCTTCAGATTTACAAAGTTATCTGCTTCCACGGAAAATGCTTTTCCCTGGAAGAACTTGATGGTAACTTCGTCGTTCTCTCTGATGTACTTGATTGCTTCTTCTACTGCATCGTAGGAAATCGGAGTCTGTTCATAGGATTCCGGGTCCATAAAGTAGTAGAGTTCGCCGTCGTTATAGAGATACTGCATCTTTCTTGTTTCAATAATGGCATCCTCAAATTTATCGTTGGGGTTGAATGCTTCTTCTCTGGTGGCTCCGGTAAGAATGTTTCTGTACTTTGTTCTTACAAAGGCAGCGCCTTTTCCGGGCTTCACATGCTGAAAGGAAAGAACTACGTAGGGTTCTCCATTCATGATAAAAGTCTTGCCGTTTCTGAAATCACTTGCGTAAACCATTTAAAATATTCCTCCATGTATTACTACAATATTATTAACTCTTTAGGTGCATCCTCAAAATCAATTATACCCGAATCCGTGACCAATGCCAAGTCTTCTATTCTAACTCCGAACTTTCCGGGCAGATAAATTCCCGGTTCGATGGATAAAATCGCGCCGGCGGGAATCACATTCGGATTACTCTGGCTGTAATTCGGTGCCTCGTGAATCTTCAGGCCCGTTCCGTGACCCAGGCTGTGTCCGAAATAGGGTCCGTAACCGGCCGCTTCGATAATATCTCTGGCAAAGGAGTCCCCTTCTTTTCCGGTGATTCCTGCGTGAATATGCGCGATGGCGTTCAGCTGCGCCTTCAGCACCACGTTATAGACTTCTTTCATTTCTTCCGTGGGCTGTCCGATGGCCACGGTTCTGGTCATATCGGAGCAGTAGCCGTCCACCTTGCAGCCAAAGTCCATGGTTACGAAATCTCCGGTCTTGATTACATTGTGACCCGGAACTCCGTGAGGCATGGACGTCTTTTCGCCGGTAATCAGGATGGTGTCGAAAGAAGGACCGTCGGCGCCCAGCTTACGCATATAATACTCCAGCTCGGCAGCAGCCTCCACTTCTTCCAGACCGGGCTTTAAGAAGTCCAGCATGTGCAGATAAGTCTTTACCGCAATGTCGCAGGCCTTCCGCGTGCTGGCAACTTCGTCTTCGTCCTTGATCATACGCAGCTGTTCCACCAGGCCGGAAACCGGAACTAAATTCTTTTCCTTCAGCTTGCTGTTCAGAAGCATGAACACGTCCAGGGTCATGGCTTCCTTTTCCACGCCGATGCGAACTTCCGGCTTATCGCCTACCACATCCGCAATGGTTCTGCCGTTGCCCAGCGTATCCAGGGTCAGCCATGCGCTGAGTGCTTCCGCCATTTCGGTATAACGGAAATCTGTGATAATATAGGCGGAATCCGCAGAAATGTAAAGATAGCAGTCGTTTCCCTTGGTACCGGTAAAATAGGCTACGTTGGCCTCATCGTTGATAAAAAGGGCATCCAGCTGTGCTGCGGCCAGCAGTTTTCTGAGCCGCTGAATTCGCTCCGTAAATTTATTCATCCAGAGCACCTCCGATCATCTGATAAATATCCGTAATAATCTGGGACAGGGCCATCTGCGCATTCAGGTATTCACCGGCGGTAGGATCGCTCATCACCACCGCATAAAGCTGGGAATACTGCTTCAGGCTTTCCTCATCCGGCTGCTGTCCGGTCATGGTGGCGGCCTGCAGTTCCATTCCCTTTTCGGTAAAATCGTTGATCATCTTGGAAAGATCCGGGTTTGCATCCACCTTTGCTTTCGCATTCTTGAAATTTTTGTACTGATCGCATTCCTTTAAGGAATACACCAGATCCCGCGCAATGTCATACACATTCTGCATATCCTAAACCTCCATAAACACCGGCACGATTACCGGACTTCTGTTCATACGTTTATTTAAAAATCCCCGCAGGGTATCGGACAAAAACTTTTCCGCAGCTTCCGGAGAAAGCGAAGAAAAATCCGTCTGGGAAATCCTTTCGTCCAGAATCCGTAAAGCCTCCTTTAACACCGATCCCAGCTCATTGTCATTCAGGTAACCCTTGCTGCGGATATCCAAATCCAAAAGCAGCTGACTGGAAGCGTCAAAAACGCAGGTCAGAACAATGATTCCGGTCTCCGACAGAACTTTTCTTTCGGAAAGGATCCGGGAATCTACCCCGAAGGCGCCGTTGGTATCGATTAATACCGGATCTGCGGGCACGTGTTCTGAAGATTTCTTGACCTTACCCTTGGATACTTCGATAACATCTCCGTTGTCTGCCAGAAGAATTCGCTGATCGCTCATTCCCATCTGCCGGGCAAGGTCCGCATGACTGACCAGAAGACGCACTTCGCCGTGAATCGGCATAAAATACTGGGGCCGCAGCAAAGCGTGGAGCAGTTTTAATTCTTCCCGATAGGCGTGTCCGGACGTATGTACATCCGCAACGTCGGAATAATAGACCTTTGCGCCCTTTTCCATCACCGTATTGACAATCTGATTCACGTTTAAATCGTTGCCGGGAACGGTGGAACTGGAAAGAACCACCACGTCATCCTTAAGTATTTTAATATCCTTGTGCTGACCGGCCACGATGCGGGTCAGCGCACTTCTGGGTTCTCCCTGAGATCCGGTGGTAAGAAGAACCAGTTCGGAAGGTTTAAACTGCTTCGACTGCTTTAAAGTAATTACCGTATTGGCGGGAATATCCAGATAACCCAGCTCCGAAGCAAGCTTTACCATGTTTTCCATACTCCGGCCGTTGACCGCCACCTTCCGCCCGTATTGGGCGGCCAGGTTCAGGATGGTCTGCACCCGGTGTACGTGAGAGGAAAAGGTTGTGATAATAATCCGGGAAGGACTCTCCCGGAAGATGGACTCCAGAGATCTTCCCACCTCCAGCTCCGAGCGGGAATAACCTTCTCTGTGAGCATTGGTGCTGTCCGCCATCAAAAGCAGTACCCCTTCATCTCCGATATTGGCCAGACGCGCCAAATCAATGGGGTCTCCGTCCACAGGCGTATAGTCCACCTTAAAATCCCCCGTGTGGAAAATCAGTCCCACCGGGGTGCGGATCGCAAAAGAATATGCGTCCGCCACGGAATGGGTCATGTGAACGGGTTCCACCGAAAAGCATCCGAACTTCAGAATTTCGCCCGGCTGAATTTCCACCAGCTTGGCATTGTTGATTTTCTTCTCTTTCAGGCGATTTTTTATAAAGCCCAGTGCCAGCGGACTGCCGTACACAGGCACATTTACCTGCTGCAGCAGATAGGAAACGCCGCCGATATGATCCTCGTGGGCGTGGGTAATTAACAAAGCCCGCACCCGATCCGCGTTTTCTGCCACGTAAGAAAAATCCGGAAGCACTGCATCCACACCGAACAGATCGGCAGCAGGAAAGGTCATGCCGCAGTCCACCAGGATAATATCGCTGCCGTACTCGAAAGCGGTCATGTTCTTTCCTACTTCATGCAGTCCCCCAAGGGGAATAATCTTTAGTTTTTTCGTTGTTTTATGTTGTTTTCTTCCTGCCATACTCAGCCTTTAATCACGATGTTGATCAGTTTGCCGGGCACTGCAATCACCTTCACTACCGTCTTGCCGTCGGTAAGCGCCTTCACCGCGGGAGCTTCCATGCACTGGGCCTGGAATTCTTCCTTGGAAAGATCCGCACCAACCTGCAGCTTTGCTTTTACCTTCCCGTTCACCTGCACGACAATTTCCACGCTGTCCAGCGTCAGAGCGGCTTCATCATACTGAGGC
Organism: Anaerovoracaceae bacterium; assembly: GCA_045643345.1. Taxonomy (GTDB): domain Bacteria; phylum Bacillota; class Clostridia; order Peptostreptococcales; family Anaerovoracaceae; genus RUG13409. The sequence goes on from JAZUKP010000091.1 coordinate 9,537, forward strand.
CACGGCGCATTGTATATCGCTTCGGTATAACCGAGACCTTCCCACATTTCCTCGCAGACATGGGGCGTAAACGGAGAAAGCAGCAGAACCAGCTTGGCGGTGGCATCCCGGAGCAGTCCCAGGTTCACGTCTTCCAGCTCTTTGTAGCGGTAAAGCTCGTTGACCAGCTCCATAATGGCGGAAATGGCGGTATTGAAGTTAAAGCGGCTGCCGATATCCTCGGAAACTCTCTTCACCGTATTGTTCAAAATATAATTTAACTTCTTGTCATCTTCCGTTTCCGGCGTGTATACCGGCGGAATTCCGTTGGTTTCCTCCGCCATTTCGCATACCAGACGGTAAACGCGGTTGATGAATTTATAAGAACCTTCCACGCCCGTATCGGACCATTCCAGTTCTCTTTCCGGCGGGGCTGCAAAGAGGATAAAGAGTCTTGCGGTATCCGCGCCGTATTTTTCGATAATTTCGTCGGGGCTCACCACGTTGCCCACAGACTTGGACATCTTGGAGCCGTCCTTTAATACCATGCCCTGGGTCAGCAGGTTGGTAAAGGGTTCATCGCAGGGAGCCAGTCCCAGATCGTGAAGCACCATGGTAAAGAATCTGGCGTACATCAGGTGCAGAATGGCATGCTCCACGCCGCCGATGTACTGATCTACCGGCATCCAATACTTGGCCTTTTCCGGATCGAATGCAGCCTTGTCGTTTCTGGCATCGGTATAACGCAGGAAGTACCAGGAGGAATCCAGGAAGGTATCCATGGTATCCACTTCCCGCTTGGCCGCTTGGCCGCACTGGGGGCAGCTGCAGTCCACAAAAGTCTTGGAGGTGGCAACGGGGCTTTCGCCCTTTCCGGTAAATACCACGTCCGTAGGCAGCAGAATGGGCAGATTTTCTTCCTTTTCCGGCACCCAGCCGCAATCCGGACAGTTCACCATAGGAATCGGGGTGCCCCAATATCTCTGACGGGAAATCAGCCAGTCGCGGAGCTTGTAGTTGGTTACCGCTTCGCCCAGACCAACCGCCTTTAAATCTTCCCGGATGGAAACGATGGCATCCTTGTTGTCCATGCCGTCATACTTTCCGGAGTTGATCATCTTTCCTTCCGCCACAAAGGCAGCCTTCAGGTCGTTCCAGTCGATGTCGCCGGTACCCGGGTCTACTACGGGAACGATCTCCAGATTGAACTTCTTTGCAAAATCAAAGTCTCTCTGGTCGTGAGCCGGAACACCCATAACCGCGCCGGTACCGTAAGAAATCAGTACGTAATCCGCGATAAAGATAGGCATCTTCTTATGGGTCAGCGGGTTGATAGCATATCTTCCGGTAAATTCACCGGTCTTTTCCTTGCTTGTGGAAGTACGCTCGATGTCGCTCATCTTCTTTACCTGCTCACAGTAAGCGCGGCAGGCAGCCTCTTCCTTCATGCCGGAAAGCAGCGCATCCAGCTTGGGATGTTCCGGAGAAACAACCATAAAGGTGGTGCCGAACAGGGTGTCCACACGGGTGGTGAAAACCCGCAGCTTCAGATCCATACCGTCCACGTCAAAGTCCAGCTCGGTGCCTTCGCTTCTGCCGATCCAGTTCCGCTGCATGGTCTTGACCTTTTCCGGCCAGCCGGGCATATTGTCCAGATCGTCCAGCAGGCGGTCTGCGTAATCGGTAATCTTCAGATACCACTGAGAGAGGTTTTTCTTCGTTACAACGGAGTGGCAGCGCTCACAGCAGCCCTCCACCACCTGCTCATTGGCCAGCACGGTAGCGCAGGAAGGACACCAGTTGACCGGGTTTTCCTTTTTGTATGCCAGTCCCTTTTTGTAGAACTGGATGAAAATCCACTGCATCCAGCGGTAATATTCTTCTTTGTAGGTGCAGGCTTCTCTGTCCCAGTCGTAGGAAAGCCCCATCTGACGAAGCTGTTTTTCCATCTCCGCAATATTGGAAGAGGTCCAGATGGCCGGGTGAGAACCGTTCTTGATGGCCGCATTTTCCGCCGGCAGACCGAAGGAGTCGAAGCCGATGGGATGGAGCACGTTAAAACCGTTCATTTTCTTGTATCTGGCTACCACATCGCCGATGGAGTAGTTTCTCACGTGACCCATGTGCAGTTTGCCGCTGGGATACGGGAACATTTCCAGGCAGTAATACTTGGGCTTTTCCGGATCTTCCGTTACGTGGAACAGATCGTTTTCCTCCCAAAAGTTCTGCCATTTTGTTTCAATTGATTTAAAATCGTATTCTTTTTTCATTTTTTACTGCTGCTCCTTTTCCGGTTCAAAATCCACTCTGAGACAGTCATTCCAAATTTTTTCGATATTATAATGATCTCTCTGCTCTGCGGTGAACAGATTGATAATCACGTCGTTATAGTCCATCAGAATCCAACCGCTGTCCCCTTTTCCTTCAATATGTCGGGGAATCATTCCGACTTCGGCCAGTTTATCTTCCGCGTAGTCGGACAAAGCCTGCAGCTGCCGCAGACTGCCGGCGGTGGCAATCACAAAATAATCCGCAAAGCCGGACTTTTCCGCAATGTCGATGATGGTAATATCCAACGCTTTTCTTTTGTCCAGCTCGGCCGCGATAAACAGCGCAATTTCTCTGTTTGTCATTTGTCTTTTTCCTTCCATGTACGCAATAATTTCATCGGTACGCTTATCGTAATCGATGCCCTTCTGAATCAGGAAATCCCGCTGCCGCTTTAGAAGCGCCAGATACACCAGATCGATATCGGAGGTCTTTTCCTCCAGCGCCCGGTATCCGGGAACATCTTCGTAGGTCCGGGTTTCTTCCAGAAGATCCGCCAGCTTGATTACCTTTTCCAGCAGGCAGGGCTCGATTCTGCCGATGGTATGGTTTCTTATGGCCAGAAGAATTTCTTCGTCTTTTACGCCAAATTTTTCCTCCAGCAGCGCTGCCGCAGCCTCGCCATGCTCGATTCCACCCACGTCATTTTTACAGGCATCGTGGAAAATAGCGGCCAGCTTGGCCTTCTGCACATCTGCACCGTATTTCTCCGCATAATGCGCCGCAGCTTTTACCACACCCTGGGTGTGACTGTAACGATGGGCGTTCACATGCGTTTTTACATAAGCATCCAGAACGCTGTATAATTCTTCGAATTCCTGATTATTCATGCTTCTGTACGTCGATGGAAAGCTCGTCCAAAGCTTTCTGATCCACTGTGGTCGGTGCGTCGGACATAACACACTGTGCATTCTGGTTCTTCGGGAATGCAATTACCTGACGGATATCGTCGGTACCCACCAGCAGCATGCAGAGTCTGTCCAGACCGAAGGCTAGTCCGCCGTGGGGCGGTGCACCGTACTTGAATGCATCGATGAAGAATCCGAAACGATTGCGGATTTCCTCTTCGGTAAGCTGCAGAACTTCGAAAATCTTCTGCTGCAGCTGGCTGTCGTGGATACGGATGGAGCCGCCGCCTGCTTCGTAACCGTTGATTACGATATCGTAGGCATCTGCGTAAATCTTATCCAGTTCGCCGCTTTCCAGATAGTGCAGGTCTTCCTTCTTGGGGGAAGTAAACGGATGGTGCATGGCCATAAAGCGGTTCTCTTCGTCGGACCACTCGAACATGGGGAAGTCCACCACCCACAGCAGCTTGAATTCGTTGGGATCCAGCATGCCCAATTTGCCTGCCAGGTCTCTTCTGAGGAAGCCCAGAGAAGCCCAGACAACTTCCTTCTTGCCGGAAACGATCAGAATCAGATCGCCGGGTTTTGCGTCGAATTCGCCGCAGATAGCCTTTAATTCTTCCTGAGAGAAGAACTTGTTTACAGAAGATTTAATTTCGTCTTCTTCGTATCTGATCCATACCATGCCCTTGGCACCGTAGGATTTGATGGATTCGGTCATCTTGTCAATGTCCTTGCGGGAGAAGTCCTTGCTGTGACCGTTAATGTCAATGCCCATGACCTTTCCGCCGGCGGCAAGTGCATCGGTAAACACGCCGAAGGAGGAGTTCTCCACGTATTTTTTCAGGTCGTGCAGTTCGAATCCGAAGCGAAGGTCCGGCTTATCGGAACCGTAGCGGTTCATGGCTTCGTCCCAGGTAATTCTGGGCAGCGGCAGCTGAATGTCGATGTCCCGCATTTCCTTGAATAATTTCTTTAAGAATCTTTCCTGGATTTCCAGAATGTCTTCCTGATCTACGAAGGACATTTCCAGGTCGATCTGGGTAAATTCCGGCTGACGATCCGCACGCAGGTCTTCGTCACGGTAGCACTTTGCAATCTGCATATAGCGGTCTACTCCGCCAATCATCAGCAGCTGCTTGAACTGCTGGGGAGACTGGGGCAGCGCATAGAACTTTCCGGGATTGACGCGGCTGGGTACCAGATAGTCTCTGGCACCTTCCGGCGTGGGCTTTGCCAGTACCGGGGTTTCCACTTCGGC
>JAZUKP010000092.1:0-4068 GCA_045643345.1 Anaerovoracaceae bacterium
TGCTCTCCCTCGTATGCTTTGCATACATTTTTCAGTTCAATTACCTTGTTTTTTTCCATTTGCGTACTCCTTTACATTTTATATATTATCATAGTTTTATTTTTTAATGTAAAAAAATTTGTTCAGTGCTATAATTATTCAAACACGCATTTTCAGGAGCATATTATGAGCAAAATTATCATTCCGGAAAACTACAAAGCAAAGCTGGATTCCTACGATACTCAGAAGGCTATCAGCAAAATTCATCAGCTTTTCGAGGCAAAACTCTGCGAGCAGCTGAACCTGTCCCGGGTGTCCGCGCCTCTGTTTCTGGAGGCGTCTACGGGTCTGAACGACGATCTGAGCGGGGTGGAGCGTCCCGTGGATTTTGATATCAAGGAGGACGGCCGTCACTGCCAGGTGGTGCAGTCTCTGGCAAAGTGGAAGCGTCAGGCCTTAAAGGACTATAACTTTTTCGTAGGCCGCGGACTTTATACCGACATGAACGCCATTCGCCGGGACGAAGAACTGGACAATATTCACTCGGTTTACGTGGATCAGTGGGACTGGGAGAAGGTGATCGAGGAAAGCGACCGAAATGAAGAGTATTTAAAAGACGTGGTGCGGCGCATCGTGTACGCCATCTGCGATACCGAGCTGGAGCTGCGCAAGGAATATCCGGCGCTTTACGGCTTGTCTTACAAAGACCGCAACGTGGCCTTTATTACTTCGCAGGAACTGGAAGATCTGTATCCGGAGCTGGATGACAAGGGCCGGGAAGATGCCTTCGTAAAGGAGCATCACACTGCTTTTATCATGAAGATCGGCGGTGCTTTAAAGAGCGGAAAACCCCACGACCGGCGGGCGCCGGACTACGACGACTGGGAATTGAACGGTGACCTGCTGTTCTGGAATGAGATCCTGGGTCATGCCCTGGAACTTTCCAGCATGGGCATCCGGGTGAGTCCGGAAAGTCTGGACCGGCAGCTGACCATTTCCGGCTGTGACAACCGCCGCAGTCTGCCTTTCCACAGGGCGCTGCTGGCCGGAGAACTGCCCTATACCATCGGCGGCGGCATCGGACAGAGCCGCTTGTGCATGCTGCTCATGGGCAACGCCCACATCGGCGAAGTGCAGTCCGCGGTCTGGGACGAAGAAACCCGCAGACTCTGCAAGGAGGCGGGCATCAATATCCTGTAAAAACGCAGACTTGCTGCAAATAAAGAAATCCGGCGCGGATGGCTCGTGCCGGATTTTTGCTTGTGTTTTCTTCGTACCGGTTTTACAGAATGCTGGAGATCAGCCGGGAAAAGGCCTCCTTCATACGGACGGGTACCGGGCGTTTATTGTAGGCAGTCTGGGTCAGGCGCGCTGAATTTTTGATGTCTTCCTTAAACGCGTTGGACTGGGAAATGGCCAGGTGCCGGTCGTAGATGAGGGCGTTGGTTTCAAAGTTTACAGAGAAGCTGCGCATATCGAAATTGGCGGAGCCGATGCAGCAGATTTCGTCATCTACGGTAATGGTTTTTGCATGCATAAAGCCCTTGCTGTAGGTATAGATTTTTACGCCGGAAGAGAGCAGAGAACCCACGTTGTGGTAGGTTGCCCAATAAACGAATACGTGATCCGGCCGGTCGGGAATCATAATGCGTACATCCACACCGGACAGAGCTGCTGCTTTCAGGCTTTCCAGAATGGCGTCGTCCGGGATGAAGTAAGGCGACTGAATATAGATGGATTTCTTTGCAGAGGTGATCATGTTCATGTACGTCAGACGTATTTCGTCTTCTGTCCGTTCCGGACCGCTGGACAGAATCTGCACCCCCAGTGATCCGGCGTTTTTGCGGGGCGGGAAATGAAAGTCCGGAGATGTGCGGTAATCGTCCCCGCTGGTAATTCGCCAGTCCAGGGTAAAGCGTGCATCCAGATCCCGGACGCAGTCTCCTTTCAGCAGCAGGTTGGTATCCCGCCAGCCGCCGAATTTTTCGGAAATGCCCCGGTATTCGTCGGCGATATTGGAGCCTCCCGTAATTGCGGAGTTTCCGTCCACCACCAGAATTTTCCGATGATTCCGGTAGTTCAGGTTCAGGTCTACTTTAAAAAGCTTCGGCTCGAAGAATATCGCATATTTTCCTCCTGCGGCGATGAAATCCTCCAGCATTTTTTTCTTGATGCCCATGCAGCCCATCCCGTCCATCAAAAGACGCACTTCTACGCCCCGGCGGGCGGCGGCGGTCAGGTGTTCCAGAAATTCCGTGCCGGTATGATCCGGTTTGATGATGTAGTATTCCGCATTGATAAACTTTTTCGCCTGATCGATTTCTTCCAGAACGGTGCGGATGAATTCTTCTCCCTCTGTAATAAGCTTCAGGCTGTTGTCTCTGGTAAAATAGGCGTAGGAATATGTTTGATTGAGCAGGATCAGCGACTTCCATTTTTCTGCGGTGTCACTGCCGAAATCCATCTTTCCTCTGCGGTTTTCTTCAATTTGCGCTTTCAGAGAATCACTGTTATACGGTTGATATTTCCGCAGATTATTAAAGTTTTTGCGTCGGGAAAAGTCCTGAGAAAAAATTGAATATCCGATCAGTCCGAGACCGGGCAGACCGAAAAGAATCAGCAGCCACGCCAAAGAAGACGCAGGGCTTTTTCTTTTTCCGAAGATGATGGTCAGAGCGATCAAAAAATTCAGAAAGTATACGGTTGTAACGGCAATGCCGTAAATCGATGCAAAGTCCATATTCTTATTATAACATAGGTTTCGTTGAATAGCTTCACTTGAATATACTTCTTATATGCGGTAAAATATGGTGTTATATTGTGTTCACATTTATTTAGGAACAAAAATCAGTTACAGGAGATTAGAAAAATGGACAAAAACCTGCCGAAGAATTACGATCCGAAAACGTTCGAAGACCGTATCTACAAAGAGTGGGAAGACAAGAAAGCCTTTACCCCGGAAACCAAGGGAGGCAAGGATCATTTCACTGTCATGATGCCGCCGCCCAATATTACCGGGCAGCTTCACATGGGTCATGCGATGGATATTTCCCTTCAGGATGTGCTTGTCCGTTTTAAGAGAATGCAAGGATACAACACCCTTTGGCTTCCCGGAACGGATCACGCATCTATCGCCACGGAAGTCAAGGTCGTCGATAAGATCAGAAAAGAAGAAGGAAAGACCAAGGAAGAAATCGGCCGCGAGGAATTTTTAAAGCGCGCCTGGGCCTGGAAGCAGCAGTACGGCAGCCGCATCAACGAACAGCAGAAGAAGATGGGCGCCAGCTGCGACTGGACCCGTGAACGCTTCACTATGGATGAGGGCTGCAACCGGGCGGTGCGCGAACATTTCGTAAACCTTTACGAAAAGGGCCTGATCTACAAGGGCGCAAGACTGATCAACTGGTGTCCGATCTGCGGTTCCGCACTTTCCGACATCGAGGTAGAACACGAAGATAAAAAGGGTAAGTACTATTACTTCCGTTATCCGGGTGCGGACGGTTCCGAAGGAATTACCGTGGCAACCTCCCGTCCGGAAACCATGTTCGGCGATGTGGCCGTTGCGGTAAATCCGGAAGACGAAAGATATCAGCACCTGATCGGCACCAAGGTGGTTCTGCCCCTGGTGGGAAGAGAAATCCCCGTGGTTGCAGACCCCTATCCGGATATGACAAAGGGTACCGGCGCCGTAAAGATTACCCCCAACGCAGACCCCAACGACTTTGAAGTGGGTCAGCGCTGCGGACTGCCCATGATCGAGTTCATGGACGAAAAGGGCTGCATGACGGAGACTGCCGGCAAGTATGCGGGCATGGAAAGATACGCCGCCAGAAAGGCATGGGTTGCCGACCTGGATGCTGCGGGATTCATGGTAAAGACCGAAGATATGGTCATTCCTCAGGGCACCTGCTATCGCTGCCACAATGCGGTAGAACCCAGAATTTCCGAGCAGTGGTTCGTAAAGATGGAACCGCTGGCAAAGCCGGCCATCGAAGCGGTAAGAAAGGGCGACACGCAGTTCGTTCCGGACAGATTCGACAAGATCTACTATCACTGGATGGAAGGCATCAAGGACTGGTGCATTTCCCG
>JAZUKP010000093.1:0-9152 GCA_045643345.1 Anaerovoracaceae bacterium
TCGCGATCTCTTCCGTCAGGGCTGCGGATTCCGTACTGCCGGGGCTGACGGTTTTGTTGGCGAATTTAACCATCACGTCTTCCGGTTCTTTCAAACCGGTATTTTTCGGTGTTTCATCTTTATTCGCCCATTCGTCGTTGGCTACGTAATCCAGGATTTTTCTCCGGTTTTCGGTGATGTCCTCTCCTTCGTATTCTCTGCGGATCGGTTCTTCTTCCTGCAGCGGCGGAATAACCCGGCTGAATTCCTGTACTTCGGCCTCCGGTTCCTCGGGTTGGCTTGCAATAATTTCTGCCGGCGCCGGTTCTGCTTCGGGAGCAGAGGTTTCTGCCTGCTGCGGAACAGTATATTTTTCGGGCACTGTGGCTTTATTTTCAAAATCCTTTACTGCATTCAGGTTTAAGGAAGGCAGCGATGATTTTTTGATTTCGGGCTTTTTTACTTCTTTTTCCGGCAGATTCTCTTTCTTTTTCTCTTCCAGTTTCTTCTGCTCTTCTATTTTCAGCTGCTGTTCGATTTCCTGCTGTTCCCGCTGGGCCTGTTCCTCCGCTCTTGCGGCGCTGCGGGCTTCCCGGCGGATTTTCCAGTTGTCGAAAAGCTGGGAAACCGGGGTGTCAATAATAAAGAGCAGCATAATAATCATGCCGGCGGCGGAAATCAGGAACAATCCCACCTTTCCGGTCAGGTTCAGTAAAAATGCGCCTACGGCAACCCCGATAAAACCGCCGGAGGCAGAACCCTGATGATAAATATTCTTCAGAATCTGACCGCTGATCTGGAAGGATTCCGCACCCTTCAGCGGTGGGAGGAATCCTGCAAAGGCTGCACTCAGGAGCACGACAAAAATCAAGAAGCTCAGTACAGACCGCCAGGTAATCAGTGCAGTTTTCTGTGCAAAGACAAGGATGCCCAGAAGAATCAGGAAAAACGGCAGCGCGTAGGCAACTTTACCGAATACGCCTTTCAGGCAGGATGTTACTGCTTCTCCTAAAATTCCGCAGGTGTTGGTCAGTGTGGCAAGCACCAGAAAAACGCCCAGCGCAATAATGACGATGGAGATGATTTCGGACTGCAGAAGTTTCTTTTTTCTCAGATTTTCTGCCTGTACCGCCGCAATAGCCTTTTCTCTTTCTTTTTCCGCCGCAGTTTTTCTTGTGCTTTTCGCTGCGGTGCTTTTGGATTTTGTGCTTGTGGTTTTCTTCTTTTCTGCCATATCAGTTTACTCCTAACGCTTTATTTTATCACAATTTAAAGCGTCTGTAACGGATTTGATGAGTTCTTCTCTGCTTCCGTTATTGTATATTACAATATCCGCCCTGCGGATTTTCTCCTCCTCGGGCATCTGTTTGCGCATAATGCTTTCGATTTCCGGCTTTGTCCGGCCATCCCGCTCCATGACCCGACGGATCCGGGTGCATCTGTCGGCGGTAACTACCATTACCACATCCACCAGCTGCTCCAGACCGTTTTCCAGCAGTGTAGGTGCGTCGTAGACGCAGGAATCCGTAAAACGTTTCTTGGAAAGCGAAATGATTCTGTCTGTAATAATGCGGTTCAGCAGCTTTGTGTTTTCTTCGGAAGAAAAAGCTTTTTTTACCGCAACTTTGCGGTCTAATGAACCGTCGGACAGCAATACGTCGCTTCCGAAGGCGTTTGCCAGCTCCTCCAGTGCCGGAGAACCCGGTTCTGTTACTTCCCTGGAAATCTGATCCGCATCAATTATTTTATATCCATTTTGTTCTAATATTGCGGCAACGGTGGATTTTCCCGAACCGATGCCTCCGGTCAGTCCTATAATCATTTTAAATCGTACCAGTTATAAGCGCAGTTTTCGGAAACCTCCAGTTTTACTTTCAAGGCAGCGGCAGTTTCCATACTATCCGCAAGAAGTTTCTTTACTTTTTCTTCCGCTTCCTTGGGCGCATCGATAATCAGTTCGTCATGAATCTGCAGAATCAGCTTTGCTTCGGGGCATTCCACGCGCAGCTTTTCCCAGACTGCAATCATGGCCAGCTTAATAATATCGGCTGCGGTACCCTGAATGGGGGTATTCATGGCCAGCCGTTCCCCAAGCTGCCGCACCATATATTGGGAAGCACTGATTTCCGGAATAGAACGGCGTCTTCCGTAAAGTGTCCGGATTTCTCCGCTTTCCCGGCAGGACGCGACGCATCCATCCATAAACAGCTTTACGTCTTTGAATCGTTCGAAATAATCTTTAATATATTTTTCCGCTTCTTTGCGGCTGATGGTCAGCTCGGAGGATAGTCCGTACTGGCTCATTCCGTAGATAACACCGAAGTTGACCGCCTTGGCATTGGACCGCTGCAGCGCGGTCACCTCCTCCATCGGCACATTGAAAACTTTAGAAGCGGTTTCTTTGTGAATGTCTTTTCCCTGATTGAAAGCTTCGATCAGCGTGGGGTCTGCGGACATGTGTGCCAGTACCCGCAGTTCGATCTGCGAGTAGTCGGCTCCCACCAGGATACGGTCTTGCGCTGCGGCAGTAAAGGCTCTGCGAAGCTGTCTTCCCAAATCGGATTTTACCGGAATATTCTGCAGATTGGGTTCCGTGCAGGAAATTCGTCCGGTGGCGGTGACTGTCTGCTGGAAATGTGCATGAATTCTTCCGTCCGCGGCAATCAGGGGCAGCAGACCCTCCACATAAGTGCTGTTCAGCTTGGTATAGGAGCGGTATTCCAGAATTTTAGCCACGATGGGATAATCCTCTGCCAGCTTTTCCAGAATCTCCGCATTGGTAGAATAGCCCTTCTTCGTCTTTTTTCCGGCGGGAAGCCCCAGTTTTTCAAACAGGACGATTCCAAGCTGCTGGGGTGAATTCAAATTGAAATCTTCTCCGGCATCCGTTTTGATTTCCGCTTCCAGTTCTCTAATATGCGTTTTGAGCATGACGCCGAAAGCTTCCAGTTCTTTTCCGTCCAGGCGGATTCCTTCCGCTTCCATGGATGCCAGTACCTTGCAAAGAGGCAGTTCTATGTTATAAAAAACTTCGTCCAGACAGGCTTTGTGGATTTCGGTCTTCTGGATTTCCGAAAGCATGTGTATTAATTTCAGTTTTTTCCCGACGGCGGAATAGTCCGGAGCTTCTTCAAACAGAGAAAGCTGCCGGGACGGTTCTTCCGTTTTTTCGTGGAAATATTCCAGAAGCAGTGCATCCAGAGAAGGTTCTTTGATACTGGGCGAAAGCACGTAGGCTGCAATTCCGCAGTCGAAGGCGCATTGGATACTGCCGGTATCGATATGATTGGCCGAAAGATAATAATAAAATTCCCCCAGCTTAAAGCCGCTGATTTTCTTTCCGGTAAAGTTCTCGGAAAGAATCGTGGGCAGATTTTCGGAAAGGATTACCTTGCAGGCGTTGTCCGTCAGCAAAGCCAAAGAACTTGCCCTGGGAATATCTTTGTGGTTGTTGTCGGATTCCAGCCAAATTACAAAAGAATCCGAAGACTGCAGAAATTCTGCGGCCTCTTTATCATTTCGGATCACTTCCGCTTCCGGAAAATCGACACTTTCCCGGACCGTCGGCAGTTCTTCCGCTGTCTGTTCGGAAAGCAGTTTTGCCAGATAGGTTTTGAATTCCAGTTTGGTGTAAAGATCGATTAAAGCCTGAGTATTCTGCGGTCGAATGACAAAATCTTCGAAGCTCATTTCCATAGGCACGGTGCGAATAATGGTGGCCAGCCGTTTGCTCATCATGGCAGACATGGCGCCGTCTTCGATTTTTGCCCGCAGCTTGGCATTGGCCACTTGATCTGTATGTGCGATCAGGTTTTCCAAAGAACCGAACTGTTTGATCAAAGCGGTGGCTGTCTTCTCTCCTACGCCCGGAATGCCGGGAATATTATCGGAGCTGTCTCCCCGCAGGGCTTTGTAATCGATGAACTGAATATGGTCAAAGCCGTATTCTTCCTGCATGGCGGCATCATCGTAGAGCTTAAAATCCGTCATGCCCCGTTTATTGATAATGACGCAGGTCCGGTCCGTGGCCAGCTGCAGCGCATCCCGGTCTCCGGTAATGACAAAGGATTTTGCCCCGGCTTCCTCCGCCATGCGGGTAGCGGTTCCGATAATATCGTCGGCTTCAAAGCCGTCGATTTCAAAACGGGCAATTCCCATGGCATCCAGGATATCTTTTAAGAGAGGCATTTCCATGGCAAGCTCCATGGGCATCCCCTTTCTTCCGGCTTTGTATTCCTGATATTCCAGGTGGCGGAAGGTAGGCGCTTTCCTGTCGAAGGCTACCAGCATGTGGGTGGGCTGGTAATCGGCGCGGATTTTAAAGAGCATACTCAAAAAGGCATATATACCCTGAGTATATATGCCTTCTTTTGTTATCATCGGACGCTGAATTGCGTAATAACCTCTGTTGATTAAGCTGTTGCCGTCAATAACTACAAATTTTTTTTCCATTCTGATTATTCTTCGTAAGGATCTACCGCACTGTTGTGATATACCTTCTGCACATCGTCATCATCTTCCAGGGCATCCAGCATTCTGCGAAGTGTAGCAAGCTGCTTTTCATCCGGTGTAGCATCCATTGTGGGAACCATGGTAATGTCTGCGTCTGCAGTTACCCATCCGGCATCTTTGATTGCCTGTGCAACATCTGCAAATGCATCCGGTTCACAAACTACTTCAAAGCTGTCCTCATATTCGGTAATATCGTCTGCACCTGCGTCCAGAACAACGTCCATCAGCTGGTCTTCCGTTACTTCGGATTCTTCTTTGTCGAATACGAACAGACCTTTGCGGTTGAACATATAGGATACGCAGCCCGGGGTACCCAGGTTTCCGCCGAACTTGTCAAATGCGTGGCTGACGGAGGATGTGGTTCTGTTTCTGTTATCCGTTAAAGCTTCTACGATTACTGCTACGCCGCCGGCACCGTAACCTTCGAATCTGAGTTCTTCCAACTGTTCACCGTCCAGTTCTCCGGTACCCTTCTTGATGGCTCTGTTGATATTGTCGTTAGGCAGTCCTGCCTGCTTTGCCTTATCTATTGCTGTACGAAGAGACGGGTTGTAATCGGGATCTCCGCCTGCTTTGGCTGCGATCATGATAGCTCTTGCGTACTTTGTAAAACTTGCCGCTCTCTTGGAATCCTGAGCGGCTTTTCTTCCTGCGATGGTATTATGTCTTCCCATTGGAAAAAACTCCCTTCTGTATTTGAATAAATCTTACTATAAACTGAGTGATATATCAAGTGTTACCGGGCAATGATCGCTTCCGTATACGTCATTGCGGATAACGACATCGTTGACTTTATCCCGAATTCGATCGGAGACGATAAAGTAATCGATTCTCCATCCCACATTTCTTTCTCTGGCCTTCATGCGGTAGGACCACCAGGAATACTCCGCTTTATCCGGATAAAGATACCGGTAGCTGTCCGTAAAACCCGCGGCCAAAAGCCGTCCGAAAGCCTCTCTTTCCTGGTCGGAAAAACCGGCGTTGCCTCGGTTGGTCTGGGGATTTTTTAAGTCGATTTCGTTGTGGGCAACGTTCAGATCGCCGCATAGAATGACCGGTTTTTTTGCATCCAGCGCTTTCATGTAAGCAAGACGCTTCTCTTCCCATTCCAAACGGTAATCGATGCGTGCCAGCCCGTCCTGTGCGTTTGGAACATAGTTATTAATTATGTAAAACTCTTTAAATTCCAAGCATACAGTACGTCCTTCGTTGTCAAAGCCTCCATAGTCTACGTGAATCGGCTGCATGCGGGAAAGGATCAATGTACCGGAGTAACCTTTCTTTTCCGCACTGTTCCAGTAGGCGAAGTATCCCGGAACATCCAGTTTTACCTGTTCCGGACGGGCTTTCGTTTCCTGAATGCAATACAAATCCGCATCTTCCGATTTTATAAAATCCAGAAGACCCTTCTCCATACATGCTCTGATTCCGTTGACGTTAAAAGTAACTGCTTTCATCTAAAAAAAACATGAGTAGCCCTATAAGCCGGGTTATGTATTGGACAATCATCTATCTAGACCTGACGTTGCCGCCAGGCTCAAGCGACCTACCTTTCGAGAAGGGACGGGCAGCCCCCTTTCTGGCATTGCTCTTGCGAGATTACCACTCTGCTTGGTCTTGCTCCGGATGGGGTTTACACTGACGCAGCATGTTACCATGCTGCCGGTAGGCTCTTACCCTGCCTTTTCACCCTTGCCTTTCGGCGGTTGTTTTCTGTTGCACTTTCCTTCGGGTCACCCCGTCCGGCCGTTAGCCGGCATCCTCGCCCTGCGGAGCCCGGACTTTCCTCCCGTACGCGCATTTCTGCCGTACCAGCGATTGTCTGGACTACTCATTCTTTTATTATAACAAATTTTTTAAATATTGAATCTCTTCTTCCAGCTGAATAGCTTTATTTCTGTGTTTTTCTTCAGATTTTTGCAGATTTTTCAGAATATCTGTTCTCTGTTTGATTTTATAAGCGATAAAATCTTTTAAAAGCGGATCGTTTTTCCGCAGAAGAAAATCGGAAATGACGGAATTTTCTTTTTCCGGAGCTTCTTTCGGTTCCAGCGCAAGAATCTCGCAGATGCGGCCCCGCTCCATCGCAAGGGCGTAATCACAAATGGAGAAACCTGCGTTAAGAAGTTCTGTGCGCATTTCATCCGACCGGGTGCGCGGCTGCAGAATCAGTTTTTGAAAGGACTTGCTTTTCCGGACATCTTTCAAAAGAATATCCCGGATCAGTTCTCCGCCCATACCGGCAATAATTACGGTGTCGGATTCTCCGGCTTCTAATACGTCCAGTCCCGAACCCAGGCGAACATCCGGATGTTCAAATCCGCAATCCTGCATATTTTTTGCGGCTTTTTCCAACGGTCCCTCCGCAATGTCGGAGAGAATCACTGCCGGACAGATTTGATTCTGCAAAAGGTATGCGGGAATGTATCCGTGGTCGGTGCCCACATCGGCACAGATTTTTCCGGGAATCACCATTTCCGCAATTTTTTGCATTCTTTCGCTCAGTTTAATCTTCAAGATAATCTCTCAATTTCTTGCTTCTGTTGGGATGACGCAGCTTTCTTAGTGCTTTTGCCTCAATCTGACGGATACGCTCACGGGTAACCTTAAATTGCTGGCCAACCTCTTCCAGCGTTCTCTGCCGTCCGTCGTCCAGACCAAAGCGCAGCCGCAGAACCTCCTGCTCCCTTTCCGTTAAGGTGGCCAGAACCTCGTTCAGCTGGTCCTTGAGCATGGAGAAAGCTGCCGCGTCCGCGGGGGACGGAATATCCTCGTCCGGAATAAAATCTCCCAGGTGAGAGTCCTCTTCCTCGCCGATGGGGGTTTCCAAAGAAACCGGTTCCTGGGCTATTTTAGAAATTTCCCGCACCTTTTCCACCGGAATCTCCATTTCTTTGGCGATTTCTTCCGGAGAAGGATCTCTTCCCAGCTCCTGCAGCAGCTGACGGGTTACACGGATCTGTTTATTGATGGTCTCTACCATGTGTACCGGAATACGAATGGTTCTGGCCTGGTCTGCGATGGAACGGGTAATTGCCTGACGGATCCACCATGTGGCGTAGGTGGAGAACTTAAAGCCCTTGGTATAATCAAATTTTTCCACAGCCTTAATCAGACCCATATTTCCTTCCTGAATCAGATCCAGGAACTGCATACCGCGTCCTACATATCTTTTGGCAATGGATACTACCAGACGAAGGTTTGCTTCGCATAGTCTGTTTTTCGCCTCGGTGTCACCCTGTTCCATGCGTTTTGCCAACTCCAGCTCTTCGTCTGCGGTAAGAAGCGGAACTTTACCGATTTCTTTCAGATACATTCTTACCGGATCGTCGATGGCAATGGATTTCTCCAGATCTTCCAGATTTTCCGTAGCGACCTCTTTTGCAATCTGTTCGAATTCCGAATCATCTTCCGGAGAAATCAAATCAATGTCAAAATCATCTTCGGACTCTACGATTTCCGGGATAATTACAATTTCGTAATTATCAAAGGTTTCAGAAATAGCGGCTTTCTGGGCATCGTCCAAATCCAGCTCTATCACCAGATCGTTCCATTCGGATTCCTTAATGGAGCCGTCCTTTTGCCCTTTTTCGATTAGGGCATTGATCATTTCATATTTTTTCTCGTCTGTGTAAGCCATGTTTTTCTCCGTTTATTGTTTTCTTCGAAGCCGGAACAGCTCCTGCATTAATTGATTTAACTGTGTATTTCTCTGCGTGTCTTCCGGAAGCTCCTCCAGCATCTGGATCTGAGTTTCGATTTCCTTCAGGCGAATTGCGGTGCGCTTTTCTTCCAGCTTGGAAACGCAGTCTTTAAAGGCGGCATTTTCGTCGCCGATTAAAACCGTTTTTAAAATGTGTGTGATATATTCGTATTCACTGTTCTCCAGCATATCCTTCAGGGAAGAAATATCATAGTCTACGCCTTCCCGATAGCTTTGTGCAAAGTAATCCCGGATGCGCAGGCCGCTTTCACTGACAAAAGCAAAATCATATTCCCGGAAGGTTTTAAAGTATTCGCTCTTAATCATGGTCAGACGCAAAATCATCTTTTCCAGATTTAAATCGGATTTGGTATTTTCCGGCCGCGGTTCTTCCGTTTTATTATCTTCTTTGGAACCGGCGGAATTTTCCGGCGGAGATTTTTTCTCTCCCAGCTGTACTTCTTTTGTCAGCGCAGATTCCGAAATCCCGAATTTTGCGGAAAGCTCTTTGATGTAGACTTCCTGCTCCACCGGAGACAGACTGCGCAGCACACCGGCTACTGCCTTTAAAAACTTAATGTTCTGTTCCCGATCGTTGATATTATATTTTTTCCCGATCAGGAGCACCTTATAGTCTACATCCGACAGGGCTCTTTTCGCTGCCAGCCGGAGAAAGCCTTCTTTTCCGTGCTTCTTAACGTATTCGTCCGGATCTTTTCCGTCGTCTACGTGCAGGACCTTCACCTCCATCTCGGCTGCCCGCAGCACATCGATGCCCCGCAGGGCCGCTTTGATTCCTGCGGCATCGGCATCGTAGCACAGGATAACCTTTCCGCAGTAGCGGTGCAGTAATTTTGCCTGATTTTCCGTCAGCGCAGTGCCCAGCGACGCGACCACGTTTTTCACCCCGTTCTGGTACAGGCTGACCACATCCATGTAGCCTTCCACCAGAAAGGCA
>JAZUKP010000094.1:0-5534 GCA_045643345.1 Anaerovoracaceae bacterium
GGTCTTCCCATCGATGCTCCGCTTCCCTGGGACTACATCGACGCCGGAATTTCCACAGACTATCTGAAAAGAGAATACGAAAAGGCAGCTGCCGCCGTCACCACCAAAGACTGCCGTTACGGCTGCAACGGCTGCGGCATCAACAAACACACCGAATGCCGGTGGGGAGGTATCTATGAATAAATATCTTCTCAGCTTTTATAAGCAGGGCAACATGCGCTTTATTTCCCACCTGGACCTGCAGCGGCTCTTTTTCCGGGCAATCCGCAAAGCAGAGCTGCCCGTAGCTTATTCCAACGGCTACAATCCGCATCAGAAGGTAAATATCGTGCAGCCGCTTTCTCTGGGATTCGAAGCGGAGAACGAGTTATTCGAGATTACGCTGACGGAGCATTTTTCGCCGAAAGAACTGGCCGAAGCACTCAACCGTTCCATGCCGGAAGGAATCCGTTTTTTCCGCTGCAAGGAGATTTCCCCGGAAATCGTTAATTTGTCCAAATACTCGGAATATGCCCTATACGAAGCGTCCGTAAAGGGGAATAAGGCGGATTTTGAACGGCTGAACACGAAAGAATTTCTTTCCCAGCCCCGGATTATGGTTTTCAAAAGGGACAAAAAGACCAAAGAAATGGTGGAAAAGGACGTAAAAGATATGGTCGGCTCCCTGGAAAAAGCGGAATGGAAGGATGAACGCTATGTTTTGCGCCTAATGGTAAAATGTGCCTCCAATACCAGCCTGAATCCGGCAAATCTTCTGGAAGCTCTGCACCAATTTTACAATATACCTTACAACGGAGATGATACGATTGTTAACAGAAAAAATTTACTGTCAACAAAAGACAATCAATTCATTGACCTGTATGATCTCCCGGAACAAATATAATAAATGTAAATGAAAAAGCGCCGAAGGGACGAATCAGCCATCCCTTCGGCGCAATTTTGTTCAAAAAACTAAAGATTATTCTGCAGCTTTGTACCTTTAATCAAATGCTGCGCAAGCAGGGCAGTGGTAATGGGACCGGTTCCGCCGCCGCAGCCGGGCGTTGCACTGGTAAGCATTGCACAGGCCTCCGCCATATCTTCTCTGCAGTCGCCGGTTCTGATCTTCTTGCCGTTTTCGTCAAGCACAAACTGCTTGTTTTCGTCTTTCTTCTGGGCCATGGCCACGTCGATTACGATGGCATCTTCTCTGACCATATCCGGAGTAAGCAGGCCGTAAACACCGCAGCCGGTAATCACGATGTCGCTCTTCAAGGTATAATCCTTGCAGGATTTGGTAAAGATGTGACAAATAGAAACGGTGGCAAATTCGTTGGTCAGCATAATCGCCAGCGGCTTGCCGAAAACATTGGAGTTGTTGATGATGGTAACGTCCTTGCCCTTTACCTCGATGTTATAATAGTTTAAAAGCTCCATAACACCTTCCGCCGTGCAGGGGAAGAAACCGTTATTGTCCATAATCATCAGCTTGCCCAGATTGGTGGGATTTAATGCATCCGGATCCTTTTCCGGTGCAATCATATACTTGATTTCGTCTTCGTTGATCTGCGGGGGAAGCGGTTTAAAAATAAGAATACCATTCACATTCTTGTCTGCATTGGCTTCTTTAATTTTTTCAACAAACGCATCCTGGGTAACATCGACGTCAAACACCACGGACTTGACTTCGATTTTACTTTTCGCCATCCTTGTAATAATGCTTTTTTCGTAAGAAATAGAACCCGGATCTTCTCCGATTCTAAAGATGGCCAGAGTAGGGGTAATTCCTTTTGAAATAAGCATTTCAGAATCCGCAAGAACCTTTGCCAGCATTGCTTCGCTGACTTCTTTTCCACTTAAAAGTTTCGCACTCATAACAATCCTCCTAATTTCATAACGATAGAATAACACATTTTTTATTTTATCCATACTGCAGCCGAAAAAAAAGACTTAAAATGTATAAAAACTTTCTCATACTGTGGAGAAAACAACAAATAAACGAAAAATTTCCATTGTTTATATTGATTTCCATATTCTTCCATGTTATATTATTTATACTCTGCTGAGAAAGGAAACTATGGACAGAACAAACTACAAAAAATATAAAATCACAGCCATTTGCTTTCTGCTGGTGCTTTCCGTTATTTTAATCGGAGCAGATACCCGCAGGCGGAATCGGCAAAATCCGGAGATTACTTTTTTTGAAAAGGAAACGGAGGACGAAACGTCTGAGAATACTTTTTATGATACAGAACCGGAGAACGATACGCCGGAGAATTTACTTCGGAAAAACTTCCATACGTCCACCGATCCCGAGAATCTTTCCTACAACAATTTTTCGGATTTTGAAACAGACGGAGAATCTGATGAAGAAAAGCCGAAGCTGATTAACATCAACACCGCTACCAGCGAAGAACTGCAGCAGCTTTACAGAATCGGACCGGCACTGGCAGAGCGGATTATTGCCTACCGCAACTGCTACGGGGTTTTCGAAACTCTGGAGGAAATCAAAGAAGTGGAAGGCATCGGAGATGCTACCTATGAGAAACTCAAGGCATGGATTACCGTGGAGAATCATTGACATTTTAAGCCTTTTCGTACTACAATAGGCACGTAAAACGAAAGGATCAGAAATGCTGAAGGATTCCGAACTGGCAAGAATTAACGAGCTTGCCCATAAACAAAAAAGCGAAGGCCTTACCCCCGAAGAAAAGGAAGAACAAGCCAAACTGCGCAAGATTTTTCTGGAGGATTTTCGTGCCAGATTCAAGGCTCAGCTGGACCAGATTGAAGTTGTTGATGCGGACGACCCTCGTCTGAAGAACAACAAACCATTATCCTGATGGATGAAAACAAAGTAATTCTCGGATTGAGCGGCGGCGTGGATTCTGCTGCCGCTGCATTTTTACTGAAAGAAAAGGGCATGGATATTACTGCCCTTTATTTTGACGTTACCCCAAAAGGTGACAAGGATGCAGAGCTTCGGGCGGAAAAACTCGCTGCGGAGCTGCAGATTCCATTCCTTTACCGCAATGTCTGGGAACGGTTTGAACAAATTATTGTAACTCCCTTCTGTAAAGCATACCAGGAAGGCTGTACGCCCATGCCCTGTATCGTCTGCAATCCATATATCAAGTGGAAGCTGCTGCAGGAAGAAGCAGATAAAATCGGTGCAAAATGGCTGGCAACGGGTCATTATGCAAGAATTACGGAAGAAAACGGCGTTTTCTACGGAGCAAAAGCTGCGAACCGGAAGAAAGATCAGTCCTATATGCTGGCACGGCTCGGGCAGGACATTCTGTCCAGAGCGCTTTTTCCGCTGGAAAACTTTCAAACCAAAGAAGAAGTCCGAAGCTACGTTCTGTCCAAAGGTATTTCTCTGCCGGAGGACATCGGAGAAAGCCAGGACATTTGTTTCATTTCGGGAAACTATAAGGATTTTCTTGCGGAAAAGGGTTACCTGCCGGTTCCAGGCTTTTTTGTGGATGAAAAGGGGAACATCCTGGGAAAACACAATGGTTATTCCGGATTTACCATCGGCCAGAGCAGGGGCTTTGGAATGGGCTTCAACAAAAAGATGTATGTAAAAGCCATTCACCCGGAAAGTGCAGAGGTGGTGCTTTGCGAAAATGAAAAGCTCTTCACCCGTACCGTTCCCATCTCTGTGTGCAGTTTCGCCAAATACGGGGAATGCGGGGAGCTGCCCGAAGAATATAAAGAAAAAGAATTTGATGTTAAAATCCGCTACGCCGCTCTGCCGTCTCCGGCAGTACTGCATCCGTCGGACAATCATCCGGGCCGGGCAGAACTCTTATTCCGGGAAAGCCAGCGGGCGCCTGCACCGGGGCAGTACGCGGTATTTTATTCAAACGAAAAGGTGATCGGCTGCGGAATCATTACCTAAAAACATTTACATTTCAGTCTGTTTAAGCTATAATTATCTGGTTATATTACTTTTTTGAAAAGGTGAAAAATATGCAATACAAAGGCGTAAATGAATTAAGAGAAATGTTCCTTTCATTCTGGGAAAGCAAAGGCTGCCTCAGACATGAAAGTTACTCACTGGTTCCGCAGAACGACAAGAGTCTTCTCCTGATTGCTGCAGGTATGGCTCCTTTGAAGCCGTATTTTACAGGTGCGGAAGAACCGCCGAAGCACAGAATGACCACCTGCCAGAAGTGCATCCGGACCAACGATATTGACAACGTAGGACATACCGCAAGACACGGTACGTTCTTTGAAATGCTGGGCAACTTCAGCTTCGGTGACTATTTCAAGCACGAATCCCTGCAGTGGGGTTGGGAGTTTATCACTTCCGATAAATGGCTGGACATTCCGGTAGAAAAAGTCTGGGCCACCATTTACGAAGACGATGACGAAGCCTACAACATCTGGAAAGATGAAATCGGAATCGATCCGTCTCACATCGTCCGTCTGGGCAAAGACGACAACTTCTGGGAAATCGGAACCGGTCCCTGCGGACCCTGCTCCGAAATCTACTACGACAGAGGACCGGAATACGGCTGCGGAAAACCGGACTGCAAGCCCGGCTGCGACTGCGACCGCTACATGGAATTCTGGAATCACGTATTCTCCCAGTACGACAGACAGGAAGACGGTTCCTATCTGGAACTGGAAAAGAAGAACATCGATACCGGTATGGGTCTGGAAAGAATCGCCTGCATTATGCAGGGCACCGATTCCATCTATAACATCGACACCATGCACGATATTCTTTCCGAAGTCTGCAGAATTGCAAACATCGAATACAAGGACGGTGCGGCAAAGGAAGACGTTTCCATCCGCATCATTACCGACCATATCCGTGCGGTTTCCTTTATGATCTGCGACGGTATTCTTCCGTCCAACGAAGGCCGCGGCTATATCTTAAGAAGACTCTTAAGAAGAGCTGCACGCCACGGCAGACTGCTGGGCATTCAGGGAACCTTCCTGAAGGACCTCTGCGATAAAGTTATCGAAACATCCGGCAAGGCATATCCGGATCTGGAAGAAAGAAAAGATTACATCAAAAAGATCATCGGCATCGAAGAGGATAAGTTTGCACAGACCATCGACGCCGGCACAGATATTCTCGGCGGATATATCGAAAGCGCCAAGGCCGCGGGAAAATCCCAGCTTTCCGGCGAAGAAGCTTTTAAACTTTACGATACCTACGGCTTCCCCTTTGAACTGACCCTGGAAATTGCGGAAGACAACGGACTGGAAGTGGACGAAGCCGGATTCAAGGCTGCCATGGATGCGCAGAAGGCCCAGGCAAGAGCTGCCAGAAAAGCAGAGGAAGGCGAGGGCTGGCTGGACGAATCTGTGATGTTCAAGGATTTCCCGGCTACCGATTTCGCCGGATATGAAAGCCTTGCACTGGAAACCAAGGTGGCCGGCATCATTCGTGGCATGACTTCCTTAAAATCTGCCGGAGAAGGCGAAGAAGTCAAGCTGGTTCTGGAGAGCACTCCGTTCTACGGCGAAGGCGGCGGACAGGTAGGAGACACGGGCGTTATTGAATCCGATTCCTTTACCGCAGTTGTAAAGAACAC
>JAZUKP010000095.1:0-4067 GCA_045643345.1 Anaerovoracaceae bacterium
CCCAGACCCCAGGGGCTTTCCCAGGCGATCTCGGATTCTTCCTTGCGGGCCTTCCAGAGAGCGAAGTCCAGCGGATCTTCCTTGATGTCGTCCACTTCGATTCTGGCGCCGGCTTCCAGGTCGTCGATGTTCTGGCCGGAGAGCTTGCCGTAGCCCACGAATTTGCGGGTTCTGTAGTAAACGTCACCCTGCACCTCGTAGGCCATGCCCTTGTCGATCAGGCCCTGTACAAAGGCGATGATTTCCGGCATGGTTTCGGTTACTCTGGGGTGCACGTCTGCCTTTTCGATGTTTAAGGCCTTTACGTCCTCGTAGTAAGCGGCAATGTACTTTTCGCCCACTTCCAGGGCAGAGATGCCCTCTTCCTTGGCTCGTTTGATGATCTTATCGTCCACGTCGGTAAAATTCTGCACGTACTTTACGTTCTGGCCCCGGTACTTCAGGTACTTGCGCAGGGTGTCGAACACCACGAAGGGACGGGCGTTTCCGATGTGAATATAGTTGTAAACGGTGGGTCCGCAGACGTACATCTTCAGTTCGGATGCATTCTGGGGAACCAATTCTTCCTTACGTCTTGTCAGTGTGTTGTATACTTTCATAATTTAACCGCGCTTTTCTTTATTAACAAGTTCGATAATTCTCTGAATCGCCTCGTCGGCGGGGATATTTTCGGTTTCGCCGCCTCTTCTCAGCTTGTATTCCACGATGCCTTCGCCGGCCAGCTTGCCCACGTTGACCCGTACCGGAATACCGATCAGGTCTGCGTCCTTGAACTTGACGCCGGCACGTTCGTCTCTGTCATCCAGGAATACTTCCACGCCGGCAGCCTCCAGCTTTGCTTCCATCTCTTCGGCCAGCTTTGTCTGTACCGGATCGCCTGCCTTTACCAGCACGATGCACACATGGTAAGGTGCCACGCTCATGGGCCAGATAATGCCGTTGTCGTCGTGATGCTGCTCTACGATGGCTGCCAGGGTGCGGGAAACGCCGATGCCGTAGCATCCCATCACCACCGGATGGTCTTCCTGGTTTTCGTCTCTGTAGTAACAGTGCATGGGTTCGGAGTACTTGGTTCCCAGCTTGAATACCTGGCCGACCTCGATGCCCCGGGCAGTCTTTACCGGTTTGCCGCAGATCGGACAGCAGTCCCCTTCCTGAAGAAGCTTTAAGTCCAGAACCTTATCCGCCTTAAAATCTCTGTCCGGGTTAACGCCGGTATAGTGGTAATCCTTTTCGTTGGCACCGCAGATCAGGTTGTTGGCATGGGCAATTTCGCTGTCCAGGAATACCCGGCAGTTGGCAAGACCCATGGGGCCTGCAAAGCCGCCCACACAGCCGGTGGCAGCCGCCATCTTTTCTTCGTCGGCCATGGCTACCAGATGCTCCGGAACGCCCAGAGCGTTGACCAGCTTGGTCATGTTCAGCTGACGGTCTCCGCGGATCAGTGCCATCACGTATTCGTAGCTGTCGTTTTCTTCGTTGATGACCTGAATCAAAAGCGCCTTCATGGACTTCTTCGGGTCTGCCTTCAGATAGGCACATACGTCCTCGATGGACTTGGTGCCGGGGGTATAGACCTTTTCCAGAGCCTGCATTTCTTCCGCGGCCATGATTTCGTCTTTAAACTCCGCCCGTTCGGTGGTGGCGGCAAAATCACATTCCGTGCAGTACGCGATTTCGGATTCGCCTACTTCGGAAAGTGCGGTAAATTCGTGGGAGTTGCTTCCGCCGATGGCACCGGTATCCGCTTCTACCGGCCGGAAATTCAGACCGCAGCGGGTAAACACATTGGTGTAGGCGTGATACATTTTCTGATAGGAAACGTCCAGACCCGCCATATCCTTATCAAAGGAATAGGCGTCCTTCATGATGAATTCTCTGGAACGCATCAGACCGAAGCGGGGACGGGACTCGTCGCGGTACTTGGTCTGAATCTGGTACAGATTTAACGGCAGCTGACGGTAAGAGGATACGCTCTGACGCACGATGTCGGTAAAGATTTCTTCATGGGTGGGTCCCAGGCAGAACTCTCTCTGATTTCTGTCCTTGATTCTCCACATTTCCGGTCCGTAAGCGCCCCAGCGGCCGCTTTCCTGCCACAGCTCCGCGGGCTGCAGGGCAGACATGAGAATTTCCTGGGCGCCGGCAGCATCCATTTCTTCCCGGACGATATCCTCGATCTTGCGGAGGGTTCTGCTGCCCATGGGCAGAAAACCGTAAATTCCGGAGACCAGTTTTTTAATAAATCCTGCTCTTAACAAAAGAATATGAGAGGAGATTTCCGCCTCCGCGGGTACTTCGCGAAGGGTATTAACAAACATTTTCGAAGCTTTCATTTTATCTAATTTCCTTTACTGATGCTGCTGCGTATGCAGCCATTGCCCGGCCTTCTCCGGTCGGGCCCAGGCCCTCTTCCGTGGTAGCCTTTACCGATACGTTTTTTATTTCCAGTCCCAACGCCTTTGCGATAGCCGCCCGCATGGCGTCTGCGTAGGGAGCAATCTTGGGTTTTTGCGCTATTAGTGTAGCATCTACGCTTTGTATTGTAAATCCGCTGCGGCTTAATATTTCAGCGGTTTCGGACAAAATTCTTTCGCCGGACATACCTTCATAGGCCGGGTCGTTATCCGGGAAATGCCGGCCGATATCCCCCAGTGCCGCCGCTCCCAAAAGAGCATCCGCAATGGCGTGAGCCAGCACGTCTGCATCGGAGTGACCCAGCAGCCCTTTTTCGAAAGGAACCTGAATGCAGCCCAACATCAGAGGCCGTCCCTCCACCAGCACGTGCAGGTCGTAGCCGCTGCCGAAACGGTAACGCGCCAGCTCCGGCAGATCCTCCGGCGTGGTGATTTTGTAGTTGGCGTAATCACCTTCCACGATTTCCGCCCGGATGCCGCAGTATTCCGCAGCCCCCGCATCGTCGGTGACCTCTATGCCATCCGCCAGAATCTTTTCGTAACATCGCCGGAGCAGCTTTGCATCAAAGCCCTGGGGCGTCTGCACCGCGTAGAGCTTGGAGCGGTCCAGGGTGGTTTCCGCCGTGCGTATGGTATCCTTGGGCCGCACGCAGGGTACCACCGCCTTGGCTCCTCTTTCCAAAGCATCCTTTACCCGGGTAATTACTTCCGGGCTGACAAAGGGCCGGGCACCGTCGTGCACCAGCACGAAATCGATGTCGTCCGCCAAAGCGCAGAGACCGTGATACACCGAATCCTGCCGCCGTTCCCCGCCGGGCACGTCTCCGTCCGGGCCTACCACCACGATCCGGTCGAAGCCCGCAAAGGCCTCCTTGGTATGCTCCAATACGGTTTTGTCTCCGATGATTATATTTTCTTTTTTTCGACCACCCATGCGCAGGGATTTTCCCGCCGCCGGGATGATTACCGCAAATTTACTCATATTCGCTATGGTTTTACAAAAATCATTCTGCCCGCAGAGGTCTGCAGCACGCTGGTCACGGTAACGTTAATGGTTTTTCCGATATACTTCCGGCCGCCCTGAACCACAATCATGGTCCCGTCTTCCAGATACGCAACGGACTGATCTTCGGCTTTCCCCTGCTTGACCGGGGTCACCCGCATGACTTCGCCGGGCAGCGCCACCGGTTTGAGGGTATTGGCCAGTTCATTGATGTTCAGAACGCCGATGCCCTGCACGCCCGCAACCTTATTCAGGTTGTAGTCGTTGGTGACCACCACGCCTTCCAGAATCTCGGCCAGCTTTAAAAGCTTTAAATCCACTTCCGGAATCTTTGCGATTTCCTTGTTGGAGGTGGTGTCGTAAATCTCCACCCCGTGTTCCTCCTGGATGGTATTTAAAATATCCAGGCCTCTGCGGCCCCGGTTGCGCTTCAGTTCGTCTGCGGAATCCGAAATGTGCCGCAGTTCCACCAACACAAAATCGGGGATGACAATATCCCCTTCCAAAAAGCCGGTATTGAGTATTTCCTGGATGCGGCCGTCGATAATTACACTGGTATCGAAAACCTTGGGCACCGCGTTTCCTCTGGATTTATTTTTTCTTTTAAAAATATCTCCGGAGAAAAAACTGGCAATTCTGGGACCGTA
>JAZUKP010000096.1:0-9904 GCA_045643345.1 Anaerovoracaceae bacterium
AACGATGCCGCCATCGGAGCAGATCGGAATGTAGATTCCGGTTTCTTCGAAGTACTTGTCGCGTTCTGCCGCCACTTCGATGACCGCGGTTGCCTGGCCGCGTCCGATACCCTTGGTTTCGCGGGTAATGCAGATGGAGCCGCCGCCGATACCGATCTTTACGAAGTCTGCGCCGCAGTCTGCCAGGAAGCGGAAGCCCTTGCCGTCGACCACGTTGCCTGCGCCTACCTTTACGGTGTCGCCGTAATGCTCACGGATCCAGGCGATGGTGCGCTTCTGCCATTCGGTGTAGCCTTCGGAGGAGTCGATGCAGAGCACGTCTACGCCGGCTTCTACCAGAGCGGGAACTCTTTCCGCGTAGTCTCTGGTGTTGATGGCTGCGCCTACCATAAAGCGCTTTTCTTCGTCCAGAAGTTCGCCTACGTTGTCCTTATGAGAATCGTAGTCCTTGCGGAACACGAAATACTTAAAGTTGTCGTTCTTGTCCAGGATGGGCAGAACGTTCAGCTTGTTGTCCCAGATAATGTCGTTGGCTTCTGCCAGGGTAACACCCTCTCTGGCGTACACCAGCTTGTCGATGGGGGTCATGAAGGTTTCGATCTTGGTATCCGGATCCATGCGGCTGACCCGGTAATCTCTGGTGGTGACCAGACCTACCATCCTGCCGTTGGGGGTTCCGTCTGCGGTGACCGCTACGGTGGAGTGACCGGTCTTTGCCTTTAAGGCGATCAGTTCTGCCAGGGTCTGGTCCGGACGGACGTTGGAATCGGAAGGAACGAAGCCGGCTTTATAGGCCTTGACTCTTGCCACCATGGCAGCTTCGGATTCGATGCTCTGGGAGCAGTATATAAACGAAATTCCGCCCTCTTTTGCCAGTGCAACAGCCAGATTTTCTCCGGAAACAGCTTGCATGCAGGCAGAAACAAGCGGAATATTGAGCTTCAGTGCAGGCTCCTCACCCTTCTTGAATTTTACCAGGGGCGCGGAAAGGTCCACGTTTGCGGGGACGTTTTCCGGCCCGGAATAGCCGGGAATGAGAAGATATTCGTTAAATGTTCTGGATGGTTCGTCGTAGTATTTTGCCATTTTTTCTTACCCTTTTTTTAAAAAAATAACTTCTGTATATCCGTATATTTTAGCGAAAAAAACAAGGAATATCAAGCGGAATTTTAAAATCCCGCCAGATATTCCTCCAGTGTCCAGTTGTTTTCCGTGATGATTTTTGCGGCCTCCGTGCCCACGTAGCGCACGTGCCAGGCTTCGTAAACGTAGCCGGTGTGTTCGCCCGGGGTGTCCAGGGTGCCGTCGGTATACCGCAGAATAAAGCCGTACTCCGCACAGTGAGCCTTGACCCACTGACCTTCCTTGGTGTCGCCGAAATAGTCGGACAGGGCATAGCTCTGACTCTTTCCGCCCAGGTCGCAGGCCAGACCGGTCTGATGCTCGGATTCTCCGGCTTTGGCGGAATACTTGTTGGCCTCCGCCTCGCCGTGATTTTTGGCGTAAGAATCGAACAGGCTCACCTGGTAATCGTAGGACCGGAAGCCTGTGCGCATGCGGATGTCGATGCCGTCTGCCGCAGCGCCGGCAATCATCTTTTCCAGAGCATCCGCCGCTGCTTTGCGCAGCTTATGGGTGTCCGCGTTGCCCACGCCTTCCACGCACTTGCTGACGGTCACCAGGTCCTCGGGCCAATAATCTTTGGTTACGTGCCACTCCTTGTTGACCAGCACCAGATAGTCGCTGTCCGCTGCCGAAAGCGGATAGGCAGAGGCCGGGGTGGTGGTATTGGGCCAGGACGCCCGGGGATCCGGGTCCGGCTCCTGATAATTCGGGTCCTTTTCGCCGCAGAGCGTGCAGACCCCGGCTTCGAATTTGTGCTCGCAGGCCGGCTGCGGATCCTTTCCGCCTCTTCCCAGCAGCAGCCAGAGCAGGCCGGCGATAAGCGCCAGCACTACCAGGCAAAAGGGAATAAATTTTTTCAGATTCAGTTTAACTTTTTTCTTTTTAGACATTATTCGATCTCGATCAATTCATATTCCCTGTTACCCAGAGGAATTTACAGATTTATATATCTCCAGGGATTGTCCGGACGGGGGTCGGTGGGATCCCAGCCGTTGTCCATCTCGGGCGTAATCTCCTTGATGTAGGTGAAAGGTTTTCCTAAGGGGCCGGGGTTCTCGTCTTCGTAAATCAGAACCGGCGTGCCCGACTGGCAGTTATAGAACACCCAGATGGCGTCGAAGGTCTGGAGCCGCACGCATCCCAGAGACGCGTAGCCGCCCAGCATATTGTATTCGTTTACCATCATGGTTGACGGGTCTTTCTTATGATAGCAGATGGTGTGGAACAGGTAACCGTCGGAGCGGAACTTGGAGACATACTGTCCGTAGCTGCCGTCTTCCATGTAGCACCACTTGGGTTTAAAGGAGCTGATGGAGAAGTCGCCCAGCGGGGTTTCGTGACCCTCCCTGCCGGTGGAGCAGACCATGGCCCGCACGGGAACCGTGTATTCGCCCGCCGCGTCCAGCGTGTAAACCGTGGCGCAGTTCTGCAGCCGGTTGACCTTGATGCAGTAGGGCATTTTGCCGCTGATTTTCTTGCTCGGATCGATGTAAGGCCGCTGTTCGGTGCGTTCCGCAGCATCGAAGGAAAGATTGTCATACTCCCCGTGCTGCTGCCAGAAGCCGTCGTTATCCAGACCCAGCAGGAAGCTCTTCTGGAAATCCGTGCCGCTTAACGTAAATTCGCAGTCCACGATGGCGCAGCAATGGGTCAGAAATACCGGATCGGACATCTTCAGGGCCTCGATCTGTCCGCTGCTTTTCTTGGCAAGAAGCTCTGCAGCCTTGGCCCGGGCGCTCTCTTTGTCCATGGGGGTCATTTCCAGGGTGGCGAAATAGCTGTTCTCCTCTGTCAGCGGCAGGAACTGAACCTTCTTGCCCCGGATGGTTCCGGAAAGCTGGGAGATATCGTACAGATTGTCGATTTTCACCTGCCGGGTAACATACAGCGGATCTACCTGATCGGAAAGCGTGCACGCCGTTTCCACCAGCTTACAGACCGGGTTCACCTCGCCGCTGTCGTAGCTGTACTGCCTGCTTCCGTCTTCCAGCACGCACTCCCGGCCCATGTATACGCTCAGGCTGACAGTGCTGACCGCCTCTTTTACCGTGTATGCCGCTGCTTCAAAGGTGCCGCCGCCGGTCTTTTCCAGCTTCAGCAGCCCAACCTCTTTGCCGTCCAGCTTTAAAACCGCCTTGGGGCAGCCGTTTTCGTCCTCTTCTGCAAGAAGCTCCGGCACCAGAGCAAGACCGGTTTCCGATTTCAGCCGGTCCGCCTCCGCCGCAAGCGCCGTTTCCAGCGACTTTGCTTCCTCTGCAGCCACTTTTTCCATTCTGGTCTTCACAAAGAAGCCGCTGCCGATTACCAGCGCCAAAGCCACGGCAAAGGCCGGCAGAATTATCCTCTTTTTGCGCATTATTTTCCTCTTTCTATTTCTTCAAAATTTTCTTCAGGTACTGGCCGGTGTAGGAATTCTTTACCTTTGCCACATCCTCCGGGGTGCCGCAGGCCACGATGGTGCCGCCCTTGTCGCCCCCCTCCGGACCCAAGTCCAGAATCCAGTCCGCCGTCTTGATCACGTCCAGATTGTGCTCGATGACCACTACGGTGTTGCCCACGTCCACCAGCTTCTGGAGCACGTCAATCAGCTTGTCCACGTCCGCAAAATGCAGGCCCGTGGTGGGTTCGTCCAGAATGTAGAGGGTTTTGCCCGTGGATTTTTTCGCCAGCTCCGTGGCCAGCTTGACCCGCTGGGCCTCACCGCCGGAAAGCTGGGTGGAAGGCTGACCCAGGCGGATGTAGCCCAGGCCCACCTCGTGGAGGGTCTTCATGTAGCGATGGATGGCCGGAATGTCCTTAAAGAACTCCAGCGCCTCGTCCACGCTCATTTCCAGCACCTCGTAGATGTTCTTACCCTTGTATTTCACTTCCAGGGTCTCCCGGTTGTAGCGCCTGCCGTGGCACACTTCGCAGGGCACGTACACGTCGGGAAGGAAATTCATTTCGATTTTGATAATGCCGTCGCCGGAGCAGGATTCGCAGCGGCCTCCCTTCACGTTGAAGGAGAAACGCCCCTGGTCGAAGCCCCGGATTTTTGCGTCCGGTGTCTGGGCAAAGAGAGAGCGGATCTGGGTGAACACGCCGGTGTAGGTGGCCGGATTGCTCCGGGGCGTTCTGCCGATGGGCGACTGGTCGATGTTGATCACCTTGTCGATGTTTTCCAGGCCGGTAATTTCCTTGTGCTTGCCCGGCTTGGTCTTGGAGCGGTAGAAGCGCTCGGACACCGCGTTGAAGAGGATATCGTCGATCAGGGAAGATTTGCCGGAGCCGGACACGCCGGTGACGCAGACAAATTTGCCCAGGGGAATATCCGCGTTCACGTTTTTCAGGTTGTTTTCGGAGGCGCCGATAATGCGGATGGTCTGACCGTTTCCGGTTCTGCGGCTTTCCGGCACTTCGATACGTTTTTCCCCGGAAAGATACTGGCCGGTGATGGACTCCTTGCAGGCCTTGACGGTCTCCAGGTCGCCCTGCACCACCAGATAACCGCCCTGCTCGCCGGCGCCGGGACCGATGTCGATGATCTGGTCCGCCGCTTCCATGGTCTCCTGGTCGTGCTCCACCACGATCAGGGTGTTGCCGATGTCCGTTAGCGACCGCAGAGCCTGCAGCAGCTTGGCGTTGTCCTTCTGATGCAGCCCGATGGAGGGCTCGTCCAGAATGTACATGACCCCCACCAGCGAGGACCCGATCTGGGTGGCCAGGCGGATGCGCTGGCTCTCGCCGCCGGAAAGAGTGGCGGAGGCCCGGGCCAGGGTCAGATAGTCCAGACCCACTTCCGCCAGGAAGCTGAGCCGGGCTTTGATTTCTTTTAAAATGAGGCGGGCGATGGCCATGTCTTTTTCGGACAGGGTCTGTTCCAGACTTTCGGTAAAGGCCAGAGCGTCCCGAATGGCCAACTCGGTAAAGTCGATAATGCTTTTGCCGCCCACGGTGACCGCCAGAATTTCCGAGCGCAGCTTTCTGCCGCCGCAGTCTGCGCAGACGTCCGTGGTCATGTATTCCTCCAGCTTGGCCTTGATCAGGTCGGAGCTGGAATAGGCGTGACGCCGCATCAGGTTGGGAATGATGCCCTCAAAGGCGTCGTGACGCTTGGAAATGGAACCGTCCCGGCGCACGTAGTCGTAGGCCAGCTTGCGGCCGCCGGTACCGTACATCAGCTCCTTTTTAAAGCTTTCCGGCAAAGTCTTGTAGGGTTCGTACATAGAGGCCTTGTGATAATCCGCCAGAGCGCCCAGAAGCTGCCGGTAAAAGCCGGCGTACTCCATGTTGGCAAAGGCCTTGGCCAGAGCGCCGCCCTGAATGGACAGATTTTCGTCCTCGATGAGCATTTCCGGGTCCATGCGCTCAATAAATCCCAGACCATTGCAGGTGGGACAGGCCCCGAAAGGCGAGTTGAAGGAGAAGCTGCGTGGCTCCAGGTCCACGATGGACACCCCGTGCTCCGGGCAGGCCAGGCTGGTGGAGAAAGTGATCTCCTCGCTCTCCTCCCCCTTCTGCACCAGGGCCAGCACCAGGCCGCCCTCGGAGTGCTTGATGGCCAGCTCCACGGATTCGGCCAGGCGGCTTTCCGCCCCGTCCCGCACCACGATGCGGTCCACCACGATTTCGATGGTATGCTTATAGGTCTTGGCCAGCTTGATTTCGTCTTCGCCCAGGTTCTTGATCTCGCCGTCCACGCGGACGCGGATAAAGCCCTCCCGCTGAATGCGCTCCAGCACCTTCTCGTGCTGCCCCTTCTGGGCCCGGATGACCGGCGCCATCAGGGTGATGCGGGTGCCCTCGCCCAGGTCCATCATCTGTCCCACGATCTGGTCCACGGACTGGCTGGAGATTTCCCGGCCGCACACCGGGCAGTGAGGCTTTCCGATGCGGGCGTACAGAAGACGCAGGTAATCGTAGATTTCGGTGACGGTGCCCACGGTGGAACGGGGGTTCTTGGACGTGGTTTTCTGGTCAATGGAAATGGCGGGCGAAAGGCCGTCGATGGAATCCACGTCTGGTTTGTCCACCTGTCCCAGAAACATACGGGCGTAGGCGGAAAGGCTTTCCACGTAACGGCGCTGCCCCTCGGCGTAAATGGTATCGAAAGCCAGGGAGGATTTGCCGCTGCCGGAAAGTCCGGTAATGACGATCATTTTGTCCCTGGGAATGGTAATGTCTATATTCTTTAAGTTATGGGCCCGGGCGCCCCGAATTACCAGATTCTTCTGGAAATTGCGGTTCTCCGCGCCGGGAATTTCGATGGTTTTGTGCATAATATATAGTGTATCCTTTGCGAATATTTGTTCTCTGCTCTATTGTAACACAGAGATTTTTTAATCAAAAGAAAAGTCTGCACAAAGATTAAAAAAACACATTTTGGGACCCTGAAAAAAGGCATAAAAAGCACCAAGCCGCGCGCGGAGATGCGCCGAGCTGCGCACGGAGATGCGCCGAGCCGCGCGCGGAGATGCGCCAAGCTGCGCGCTTGGGATCATTTCCTCTGCGAAAATACCCATCGGGGCGAAAACATATAAATGGGACCTGATTTCACAGTATGCGAGCTGCAAAAAAGTCCCACACAATTGAAATAATGTAAATGGGACCCATTTTCGCACCGAAAAGCCTGCATAAAAGTCCCACACAATTACGCCAATTAAAATGGGACCGAAAACTTGGTCCCATTTCACTTATTATTTGATTTTGGGTCTCTGCAGCAGTTTTACTTCCCTGCTTTTAGGTCCCATAAGTGCAATATTACACAAAGTGGTATTTTTAGCCCGGTTTTTTTGCGTCAAATTAAGTCCCATTCCCCATAAAAATCTTTGTTGGGACTTTTTCACTGCTCCGAAGCGATTCCGCAGAAATAATAATCGATTATTTTGTCTATTATAACCGAAGACAGGGGTACGCCCTCCGTTTCCATCGTAAGAATCAGCTGGCTTCCGGGGAAAATGCCCGCATTCATGTAGCGCTTGATTTTATTGCAGGCAGCAGACGCATATTCGGGGTCTCCCATCATTCCGAAATGTTCCCAATAAAATATCTTTTCCCGGTCCGGCAAATAAATCGTAAAATCGGGATAAAAATACTTCCCGTCCGGTAAATCCAGCCGGCACTCGTTGCGGTAAGCATAGCCGCGGCGATACAGCGCATTGGAAATCATCGCTTCCGACTTCGACCGCACCATAACTCCCTTTGCGGTTTCGTGGATCATCTCTTCCCGGTGAAACGAATTTGCGGCATATGCAGCCGACGACCACTCCGCGGCCCGGATGGAAACAGATTTTTGCAAATTTGCATTCGCTTCCTGAAATCCCGGAGGATATTTTTCTATCAGCGCATCGTATTCTTCGCCGCTGTGCTCCTTCAGAAAGACCTCTGCGGCTTTCTTGTTCTTGCGAAGAACGCGCAGCGCATCCTTTGCAAAGCGCTTGTTGGCATAGATTTGCAGGGAAGAATCCGAAGCGTCAACGATTCTGCATGTTCTTTTCTCGCTGCCGCTGCTGCGCACAAAATACGTATCCATCCCCTGCGTCTTCTTGATTTTTAAATTGCCGTCGGGAAATGCTCCTTCCAGCGCCTCTAAAGATTTCAGCGTTTCTGCCAAACGCTCATTATAGGCAGAAATGATTTCATAATAAGATATCATAGGCTCCGTTCCTCCGAAGACTATGATATCAGAATTCCCATATTTTTACAATTATTTTTTTACCGGTTCCGGTGGGCCTGCGCACCCGAAGGCTTTTACAGCTTTGCCTTGACTTCCAGCAGGCGGTCACGCAGAATGGCGGCCTTCTCGAAAGCCAGGTCTTTGGCGGCGGCGCGCATCTCTTTTTCCAGCTGCACCGCGTATTCGCCCAGTTCCTTTTTGGTCAGCTCCAGCAGGCTCTTGCCGTCGAAGCTTTCCTTCTCGCTGAGCTTGGTGGTCACCTCGATCACGTCCCGGACGGACTTCTCCACGGTGTGGGGCGTAATGCCGCGAGCCGCGTTGTAGTCCTGCTGAATTTTGCGGCGCCGGGCGGTCTCGTCGATGCAGACCCGCATGGCCTTGGAAATACTGTCCGCGTACATGATGACCCGGCCGTGCTCGTTGCGGCTGGCCCGTCCCACGGTCTGAATCAGCGAAGTTTCGGTGCTCAGGAAGCCTTCTTTGTCCGCATCCAGAATAGCTACCAGAGATACCTCCGGAAGATCCAGGCCTTCCCGCAGCAGGTTGATGCCCACCAGCACGTCAAATTCGCCCAGGCGCCGGTCCCGCAGGATCTCGTTGCGCTCCAGGGTATCGATGTCGGAATGCATGTATTTGCAGCGGATGCCGGCGGTCTTCAGGTACTCGCTCAGGCTCTCCGCCATTTTTTTGGTCAGGGTGGTCACCAGCACCCGGCGGCCTTCGGCGGTTTCTTTGTTGATCTCGCCGATCAGATGGTCGATCTGTCCTTCCGTGGGCACCACCGCTATGGGCGGGTCCAGAAGGCCCGTGGGCCGGATAACCTGCTCCGCGGAAACCCCGTCCGCCTTCTCCTTTTCGTAGTCGGCGGGGGTGGCGGAAACGTAGATGATCTGGTTGACCTTGCTCTCGAATTCCTCGAAGCGCAGGGGCCGGTTGTCCAGGGCGGAAGGCAGGCGGAAGCCGAAATCCACCAGAGAAGTCTTTCTCGCCTTGTCGCCGTTGGCCATGGCCCGCAGCTGGGGAAGCATGGCGTGGCTTTCGTCCACGATAATCAGAAAATCCTCGGGGAAATAGTCGATCAAAGTATAGGGCATGGCGCCGGGGGGATTGCCCACCAGGTGCCGGGAATAGTTTTCGATGCCTTTGCAGCTGCCGATTTCCCGCATCATCTCCAGGTCGTAGCGGGTGCGCTGCTCGATGCGCTGGGCTTCCAGCAGCTTGCCCCGGTCCTTAAACCAGGTAATGCGGTCCTCCAGCTCCTCTTCGATGGTGGTCAGTGCCCGCTCCATGTGCTCCTTGGAGGTGGCATAATGGCTGGCGGGAAAAATCGCCACGTGATTTCGCTTGGCGATGACCTCGCCGGTAAGTGGATCCAGCTCCTTAATGGAGTCGATTTCGTCGCCGAACATCTCCACCCGGATAGCCTTTTCGGAACCCGCGGGAATGATGTCGATAATGTCGCCCCGCACCCGGAAGGTGCCCCGCTCAAAGCTGATATCGTTGCGTTCGAACTGGATGTCCACCAGCTGGCGCAGGATCTCGTCCCGGGATTTCTGCATGCCCGGCCGCAGAGAGAGCATCTGGTTGCGGTACTCGTCCGGAGAACCCAGACCGTAGATGCAGCTGACGGACGCCACGATAATCACGTCCCGGCGCTCCGCCAGAGCCGCGGTGGCACTGTAGCGCAGACGGTCGATCTCCTCGTTCTCGTCCGAGTCCTTCTCGATATAGGTATCCGTGCAAGGCACGTAGGCCTCCGGCTGATAATAATCGTAGTAAGAAATAAAATACTCCACGGCGTTCTCCGGGAAGAATTCCTTGAATTCTCCGCAGAGCTGAGCCGCCAGGGTCTTGTTGTGGGAAATCACCAGCGTGGGCTTCTGAACCCGGGCAATCACGTTGGCCATGGTAAAGGTCTTGCCGGATCCGGTGACCCCCAGCAGGGTCTGATGCTTCTTTCCGGCCTGGATGCCGGCCACCAGTGCGTCCACCGCCGCGGGCTGGTCTCCCATTAAGTTGTAATCCGAATGCAGTTTGAATTCCATTGCGTAAAGCCCGCCTTGCGGGCGCTGTCGGCCGAGGCGGCAAATGCGCCCGGGCCGGAATTATTCCTCGATCACCTGA
>JAZUKP010000097.1:0-15995 GCA_045643345.1 Anaerovoracaceae bacterium
GGGCATCGTGCCCTTCACCATGGATAAGACCGAGGAATTCCGCTTTGCGGAGGGGGACTGGCTGCTGGTGAAAAACCTGCGGCAGGACCTGCTGGACGGCAAGGAAGAATTCGAAGGTCAGATTTTCGCCGCAGACGGGTCGGGGCGCAGCATCCGGCTTTATTGCCGGGATCTTTCCGCAGACGACCGGCTGATTTTAACGGAAGGCTGCCTGATGAACTACTACGCGGCAGGCTTCGGCAAGGCGTAAAGAAACAGCTACGCGGCGGGCTTCGGCAAGGCGTAAATAAGCAGCCGCATCCGGCTTTCTGTCCGGGCGGCGCAATACGGAAAAGGATATATTATGGAAAGAATTCAAATGACCACCCCCATCGTGGAGATGGACGGCGACGAAATGACCAGAGTCCTCTGGCAGCAGATCAAAGACAAGCTGATCCTGCCCTTCGTGGACCTGAAAACCGAATATTACGATCTGGGACTGCTTTCCCGCAATGCCACCGGCGACCGGGTCACCGTGGAAGCGGCCAACGCGGCCAAACGGCTGGGCGTGGCGGTGAAATGCGCCACCATTACCCCCAACCGGCAGCGCATGGAGGAGTACCCGGAGCTGACGCAGATGTGGAATTCCCCCAACGGCACCATCCGGGCCATCATGGGCGGCACTGTGTTCCGTTCTCCCATTTGCGTGGACTTTATCAAGCCCGCGGTGCGCTTCTGGACCAAGCCCATCACCGTGGCGCGGCATGCCTACGGCGACATTTATCTGGCGGCGGACTTTAAAACCGAGGAACCCGGCAGCGCCAAGCTGGTGTTCACCGGGGTCAGCGGCGCGGTAACGGAGGCGGAGGTACAGACGGTGGACGGCCCCGCGGTGTGGCTGGGGCAGCACAATCTGCGTAGCAGCATTGCGGACTTTGCCAAGGCCTGTTTCCGTTACGCTTACGACACCAAGCAGAGCCTGAAATTTTCTGCTAAGGACACCATTTCCAAGATTTACGACGGAGAATTCCGGGATATTTTCGACGAAGAGTACCGGAATTGGGCGGAAAAGTTTGCGGCGGCGGGTCTGCGCTACGGTTACACTCTAACGGACAGTGCAGCGGCGTCGCTGATGACCGGCGACGGCGGCTACATTCTGGCGCTGAAAAACTACGACGGCGACGTGTTCTCCGACCTGATTTCCGCGGCCTTCGGCTCCATCGCCATGATGACTTCCGTTCTGGTGACCCCCGACGGCAAGTACGAGTTTGAGGCGGCCCACGGCACCGTGACCGACCACTATTACCGCTATCAGAAGGGCGAAAAGCCTGCCACCAATCCCACGGCTACCATCTTTGCCTGGAGCGGCGCGCTGCGCAAGCGGGGCGAGCTGGACGGCATTCCGCAGCTGGGCGCTTTTGCGGACCGGCTGGAGGCTGCAACCCTGCAAACCCTGGCGGAAGGCTATCTGTCCGAGGACCTGCTGCTTGCGGCGGAACCCGGTTTCGCGGGCCGGAAGGCTTCCTTCGAGGAAATTCTGGACAAAATCGCAGAAAAACTGCAGGTTTGCGCGTTTTAGAAGCAGTCCTCAATTTTCTA
Source organism: Anaerovoracaceae bacterium (assembly GCA_045643345.1). Taxonomy (GTDB): domain Bacteria; phylum Bacillota; class Clostridia; order Peptostreptococcales; family Anaerovoracaceae; genus RUG13409. The sequence goes on from JAZUKP010000097.1 coordinate 1,579, forward strand.
TGACCGCAACGCTGCGCGGAAGTGCTCTTGCCAGTCGGCTAACGTTGTACTTTTTTATGTGTTTCATGATTTGGGACCTGAAAAATGGTGTTTGTCCCTTTGTAATTTTCCAATTTTAGTCTTTTGGGACATTTGGGACCGTTTTCTTATACTTTTTTCTGCCAAAAAAGTCCCCGTGCACGGTTATGGGCCATTTGGGACCGTTTTCTTATACTTTTTGCCGCAAAAAAAGTCCCCGTGCACGGTTATGGAACATTTGGGACCGTTTCACAGGTCCCAAATGACGGAAATTACACAAAGGGGCATTTTTGCAGGCCTCAAAAGATGAAAAACAGGTCCCAATGGCGCAAAATTGCACAAATGGGCAATTTCAAGAAAATCTAGAATATTAGTAGCCCGCTGGCCGCAGAATGGGATATAATACATGCGAACCGCCCGGGGATTTTCCCTGAGCGGTCGCGGCACGTTACAGAGAAATATGGTCCCTTTTGCGGCTTTTCGGCCCTTTGGGACCTCGGATTGCAGAACATCCGGGACTGCAGAACCCGGAATCAAAAGCGGCGCGGTACCTTGGCGTAAGCGCTTTTCAAAAACAAGGCATATGGCAGGAATCACAGACAACAAACAGGCAATTCTGATTGCACGGATGGCAGAGCGGGCGGCGCAGACGCTGACAGAGGTCCCCACGGTGGTGGCGGCAAGGCGTCTGGCCACGGATCTGGCCTTCTATTCTCATAAAAAAATATACGTACTCCCCGAAGACGAGGGCGAGACCTTCCGGTACGAAGCCAAGAGCCGCAGCGTGGATGCGCAGCGGCTGGCGTGCTTCAGTGCGCTGGCAAAAGGCGAAGAACTGATCGTGGTGGCACCCACCAGCGCCATGGATGCACTGCTCCCGGATTTCGAGGAGTTCCGCGCTCATTCCTTCACCCTGAAAATGGGCGGTACCGCCCGACGGGAAAAGCTTATCGAGGATCTGGCGGCCATGGGCTACGAGCGCATGCCTTCCTGCGAGGCTTTCGGCCAGTTTGCGGTGCGGGGCGATATTATCGATATTTTCGGGCCGGGCATGGATTACCCGGTGCGCGTGGAGCTTTTCGACGAGGACATCGATTCCCTTCGCAGCTACGACCCCTTTACCCAGCGCTCCGTGGAGAACCTGACCGAGGTTACGGTCAGCCGTACCAAACTGGAGGATGACGCACAAGGCAGCGCCCACCTTCCGGACTATTTCGGCGAAGACGCCCTGATTCTCCGGCAGGAGTCGGATCTTTCGGGGGAACTGCTGCGCCCGGCGCCGGTGTACATGGGTCACATGGAAATGCTGGCGGCGGACCTGAAGAAATATCTGGAGCGGGGCTACGCCGTTCATCTGGTCTGCTCCACGGCGGACCGGCTGGTGAACCTGCGGGATTTCCTGGACCGCAGCGGCCTGGAGAAGGTGAGCCTGGAGGACGGCGTACTGATTTCCGGCGTGGAACTTTCGGAAGAAAAACTGCTGTACCTGTCCGAAAACGATATCTTTAACTCCTCCAAGCGGGCCCGGCGGAAAAAGAGGCACGCAGGCGTGCCCATCAAGGCCTTTACGGACATTCAGCCCGGCGACTACGTGGTGCACGAAATGCACGGCATCGGGCAGTTCACCGGCGTGGTCAAAATGACCGTGGACGGGTCCACCCGGGACTACTTAAAGATTCAGTACGCGGGCAAGGACGTGCTTTACGTGCCCGTGGACCAGATGGAGAACATCCAGAAATATATGGGCAGCGAAGGCGTGGCGCCCCGGATTTCCAAGCTTTCCGGCGGCGACTGGCAGCAGGTGAAGGCCCGGGCCAAGGAGAGCATCCGCGAGATGGCGGAGGAGTTCCTGAAGGCGGCGGCCAAGCGTGCGGCGGCTCCCGGTTTTGCCTTTGCGCCCGACAGCAGCTGGCAGCGGGAGTTCGAGGACGCCTTCCCCTACGCAGAGACCGAGGATCAGCTGCGCTGCATCGAAGAAATCAAAAAGGATATGCAAAGCTCCAAGACCATGGACCGGCTGCTCTGCGGCGACGTGGGCTACGGCAAGACCGAGGTGGCTGCCCGGGCCATTTTCAAGTGCCTGGAGCAGGGCAAACAGGCGGCGGTTCTGGTGCCGACCACCATTCTGGCCAACCAGCACTACCACACTTTTCTGGACCGTATGGCGGGCTATCCCTTCAATATCGACATGTTCTGCCGCTTCCGCGACGACAAAGAGCAGAAAGCAATTATCAATAAACTGGCGGCGGGCGAGCTGGACCTGGTGGTGGGTACCCACCGGCTGCTTTCCAAGGACGTGCGCTTTAAGGACCTGGGCCTTCTGGTGGTGGACGAGGAACAGCGCTTCGGCGTGGAGCACAAAGAAGCCATCAAGCGCCTGAAGGAAAGCGTAGACGTGCTGACCCTTTCGGCCACCCCCATTCCCCGCACCCTGCACATGAGTCTGATCGGGGTACGCGACATGTCCGTGATCGAGCAGCCTCCGGAGGACCGCTATCCGGTGCAGACCTACGTAATGGAGCAGGACGACGAGCTCATCGCCAACGCCATCAAGCGGGAGCTTTCCCGGGGCGGCCAGGTATACGTGGTGTACAACAGGGTCCGGGGCATTCAGTCCGTGGCCCGGCACATCAAGGAGCTGGTGCCGGAGGCTTCCATCGGCATCGGTCACGGCCAGATGGGCGAGCAGGAGCTGGAAGACATCATGATGGATTTTACCGACGGCAAGCTGGACATTCTGCTGGCCACCACCATCATCGAATCCGGCCTGGACATTCCCAACGTAAACACGCTGATCGTACTGGACGCGGACCGCTTCGGCCTGGCCCAGCTCTATCAGCTGCGGGGCAGAGTGGGCCGCAGCAACCGCATGGCCTACGCCTACCTCTTCTATAAAAAGGACAAGCAGCTTTCGGAGCTGGCGGAAAAGCGCCTGCGGGCCATCCGCGAATTCACCGAGTTCGGCAGCGGTTTCCGGGTGGCCATGCGCGACCTGGAGCTGCGGGGCGCCGGCAATCTGCTGGGCGTGGAGCAGTCGGGTCACATGATCTCCATCGGCTACGAGCTGTACTGCAAGCTGGTGGAAGAGGCCGTGGCGGAACTGACGGGACAGGCGCCGGAGGAAAAGCCCCTGGAGGCCGATACCCAGATCGAGCTGGGCGTGTCCGCCTACCTGCCCGAAACTTACGTGTCCGACGAAATCACCCGGCTGGAGATGTACAAGAAGATTTCTTCCATCTGCTCCGACGAAGACCGGGACGAAATCCTGGACGAGCTTTTAGACCGTTTCGGCGACCCGCCGCAGACCGCGGAAAATCTGATGGACGTGGCCTTCCTGCGCAATCTGGCCAGCCGCTGCGGCATTGCCCGCATTGCCAAGCAGCAGAACAAAGCCGTGTTCCTGTTCGAGGAGCGCAGTCTGCTGACCCCGGACCGCATGGCAAAGCTGATGGACGCCTACGGCCTGCGCCTGACCGTGTACGGCGGCGTGCAGCCCCGCATTGCCCTGCATATCGGCAGCGGCAGCGCCCTGGGCGAAGCCCTGAAATTCGTGCGGGTACTGCTGGGCGAATAAATAATCGTCTCGGCGGGGCCTTTAAGAATAATACATGCGGCCGGAGCACCGGCCGTTTCAAGAGAGAAATCCTTAAAAGGACTTCTCTCTTTTTTTTGCGCGGGGGCGGCATGGGTCAAATACAGTACAAGGGGTTCGGACACTATATGTGCGATAAAAAGGAGGGGGAATGAAAATGGACGAAATTGATTTTAACATAGAGGAACCGGCGGCAGAGGAATTCGATGCCGAGGAGATGGAAAAGGGTGTGCCCCCGGACGATTCCATGAAAATGTATTTGAAAGAAATCGGAGCGTATCCGCTGCTTACCGCCGAGGAAGAAAAGGAGCTGTTCGTGCAGCTGGCCCAGGGCAGCCCGGAAGCGAAGGAAAAGCTGGTGCAGTCCAATTTGCGGCTGGTTGTGGCCATGGCGAAAAAGTACTACAGTCCGAACAGCAGTCTGCAGCTATCCGATTTGATTGCGGAAGGAAATCTGGGGCTGATGCAGGCCGTGGATAAATTCGATTACACCAAGGGCTTTAAATTTTCAACGTATTCGACCTGGTGGATCAAACAAAAAATTTCCAGAGCCATCGCCGACCAGTCCCGGACCATCCGCATTCCGGTTCACATGCAGGAAAGCATCCATAAAGTGAATCGTGCTGTCAGACTTCTTTCCCAGGAACTGGGGCGGGACCCGTCCGCGGAAGAACTGGCCGAGGAGCTGGGAACAACGGCGGAAAAGGTGGCAAACATCCGGAATATCACGAAGGACCCGATTTCTCTCGATAATCCGGTGGGAGACCGGGAAGATTCGTTCTTCGGGGATTTTATCCCGGACGAAAGCGTGGCCGGTCCGGAAGAAAGTGCGGAAGGCAATCTTTTGAAGGATTATCTGGCCGAAAGCATGCAGCAGGTCTTAACAGAGCGGGAACGACACGTGCTTTTCCTGCGCTACGGAATCGGCACGGACCGGGCCTATTCTTTGGAGGAAATCGGAAAAGAGCTGCATGTTACCCGGGAACGAATCCGGCAGATCGAAGTAAAATCTCTGCAGAAGCTTCGAAGAAACGCAGCGGTGAAAGAACTGAAGGAGTACGTCACCGGCAATTAAGAACCGAGACATTGCTGTTTTATTGCGCAAAGCGGATGCCGGGAGGCTACAAAAAAGATATAAAAAAACAAGCGCCTGCAGGAAATGCCAGCGCCCCATAAGGATGTTTTTTGACAAAGCAAAGCCCGCCGAAGAGATCTGTTCTCTCTTCGGCGGGTTATTTAATCTTGTGATTGTTCGACGAAAAGACACAATCATTCGACAAACTGTAATTCATCTCTCCGCTCGTCTTTTCTGCGAACATATAGTGGACCTTCTTCACCGGCTTCACCTGTCGGTATAAAACCTGCTTTATTCAGGACATTTTTGGAAGCGATATTGGACTCTTCCGTTTCAGCCATGACACAATTTATACAGGGCTGCAACAATGCCCAGTCCGTAAGTGCCGATACTGCTTCCGTTGCATAGCCACAGCCTTGATAATCCTCTGCAATGCCATATCCGATTTCTGTAATTCCTTCTTTGGTAATTCCTTTGAAGCAAATCTCTCCGATATGAGTGCCATCCTTCAATTCAATCATCCAGATTGCATACCATTCCCACTGATCCGGATGCGAAAGGCAGCCGTCCAGCATTTCCGTGTAAGCTGCTTTCAAAACATCAACAGACTGCTCTGCAATGAACGCCATCATCTGTTCTTGAGAAGCTGCATATATTTTCAAGTGATTTGTTTCTATCATGTTCTCCCCCGATAGATTCCTGTTTGTCTGCGACTATAACGAGCATCGGATTTTGCCATACAAAATCCACATTCAAGAATACTTCCTTATCCGCCTGCAGCGAATGCAGCGCTTGCTTTATTTTCTTCTATTTTACTACCTCGTAGGGCCAGTCGATAATGCCGCCGAACTCCCGGACATCGGTGTAGTCCAGCTCAGCCAGGGCCTGGGCTGCGATCTTGCTGCGTCTTCCGCTGCGGCAGTATACCAGAATGGTCTGGTTTTTGTCGGGCAGCATGCCCTCTGCCAGCTCGTCCACTTTCAGGTAGGAAAGCTGCAGGGCGCCTGCAATATGACCCTCTGCAAATTCGTCCGCTTCCCGGACGTCTAAAATCAAAAAGCCGGATTCTTCCTCCATCATGCGTTTTGCTTCCTGCTGGGTAATCTGCTGATATGTTTTTTCTGCCATGGGATTTGTCCTTTCTTTTGCTGCGGAATGGAAAACCGCGTCTTATTCGCTTGCTTTTACGCTGTAGAGCTTGGTGTAGGTCAGCTTGCCGTTGGGCCGGGAAGAAAGCATCAGGCTGATTTCGCAGACCTTGGTGGTAAAGCGTTTTTCCAGTGCCGCCTTGCCATCCTCGTCGGAAATGCTGGTGCGCCGTGCCAGGGTGATGTGGGGCACAAAGCGTTTGGATTCCAGCCGGAAGCCCTGTTTTTTCAGTTCCTGCGTCAGCTGTGTCTGCAGGCTGGTCAGGACTTCATTTTTGCGTATGCCCAGCCACCAGATCTCCTCCGTTCTGCGGAAGCATCCCAGCTCCGAAAAGCAGATGGTAAAGGGGGAAAATTTCAGGCTGTCCATTGCCGCTTTGATCTGCGGCAGCCGTTTTTCTTCGATTTCACCCAGGAAGGACAGCGTCATGTGCAGATTGCAGCGGGTGCTGTAGCATCCCCGGGAATAGTTCATCAGTTCGTATTGAATTTTCTGGATTTTTTCTGTGGTAACGTCGTTAAAGTTGATAGAGATAAAAAGTCGCTTATTACCTCTATTATAGCCGTATCCTAGCGGGGTTCAACAGAATATTGAAAAAAGGAAATGCAATTCCGGCAGTTTTATTCGAAATGCGGAAGCTTTGCGTCGGTTCGGGAAAAAGTGTATAATATACATGGGGAGGCTGCTCGGCAGTCTCCCCAAAATGATAGCCGCATCCTTTATTTACGGCAGGAAAGGAAAAGAATGAAAGACTTTTTTGAAATTTTCTACGTTTTCGCCAGAGTGGGCGTTATGACCTTTGGCGGAGGCTACGCCATGCTTCCCATTTTGCAGCGGGAAGTTATCGAAAACAAAGGGTGGATTACCAACGAAGAGATGATGGACTATTATGCGCTGGGGCAGTGTCTTCCGGGGCTGATCGGCGTCAACACCGCTTTGTTTGTGGGTCACCGGTATAAAGGCAATTCCGGCGCCATTGCGGCGGCGCTGGGAGTATCCTTCCCCTCCGTTGTGATTATCATGATTCTTGCCGGCGTAATTTCCGGTGCTTCGGATCTTCTGTGGGTGCAGCACGCCTTTGCGGGAATCCGGGTCTGCGTCTGTGTGCAGATTTTGAACACGGTGGTTAAGCTTCTGAAAACTGCCATTATCGACAAGCTGTCCTTTGTGCTTTTTGCGGGCGTATTCATTCTCAGCCTGGTGCTTGACATTTCTACCGTCTGGTACGTGATTATCGTGGCGGTGCTGGTGCTGCTGCTCTCCTTTATGGGCGTGTTAAAGGAGGTCAAGAAATGATATACCTGAAGCTTTTCTACGAATTCTTTAAAATCGGTCTGTTTTCCGTAGGCGGCGGCATGGCCACCGTGCCCTTCCTCTACGATTTGTCCGATAAAACCGGATGGTTTACCCACGCCCAGCTGGTGGATATGATCGCGGTCTCCGAATCGACCCCCGGCCCCATCGGTCTGAACATGGCCACCTATGTGGGGTATACCTCGGCAGGCTGGTTTGGTTCTGTTGTGGCCTCCATCGGCATGATTGTACCCGGCATTTTGATTGTCCTGACCATTGTTCGCATCCTGAACAAGTTCCGGAACAATAAATACGTAGACCATGTGTTCTACGGGCTGCGTCCCACTTCGGCGGCATTGATTGCGTCTGCAGGCGTAGGCGTGGCGGTAATCAGTCTGATCAACCTGGAACTGTATCAGCAGAGCGGTATTCTAACGGATCTGGTGAACATTAAATCCATCATTCTGGCGGTAATTATCTGGATTCTGACCAATAAAGTGAAAAAGACGAAGAGTCTGCACCCGATTATCTATATTCTGGCTTCGGCCGTGATCGGGGTAGTACTGAGTTTTTAGAAAATTGCCAGCTGCACCAGCAGCATGTAGCAGATCGTGCCCAGCAGGATGCTGAGCAGGGTATTTTTCTTCCAGAGATAAGAAAGGACGGTCAGGGCGCCCGCAATCAGCTGGGGCAGAAAGCCCGCAGCGGCGGTAAAGACGGTGTCCTTCAGGCAGTACACCACCAGCATGCCCATAATGGCGCAGGGAAGCACGCGTCCCAGATAGCTGACCAGAGGCGGCGTTTTTTTGCCGTCGGAGAATACCAGGAAAGGCAGAAAGCGCAGCAGGGCGGTAACGGCGGACATAACGGCCACGGAAAGTACGGCGGAAGTCTGGGTCATTTCGCGCCTCCTTTCCCGGAAAACCTGGGCAGCAGCAAAAGGCAGGCGGTAATCAAAACCATGGCGGGAATCAGAAAATTGTCCCGGCCGAAAATCAGCAGGCAGAGCACCGAAGCGTACACCCCGATCTGGGCGGGGCGGTGGTCCGGATTGTCCAGCCATTGCTGCACGAAAACCGTAATAAACAGCGCGGTGAGCGCAAAATCAATGCCTGTGGTGTCGAAGGGCAGGGCGCTGCCCAGCAGGGACCCCAGTACGCTGCCGCAGATCCAGTAGCTGTGGTCGAAAATCGAGAGTAAAAAGCAGTAGCGATGAAAGTCTTCCGGCGGCACGTCCGGGTCGGCGCAGACCAGGGAATAGGTCTCGTCGGTGAGGGCGAAAATCATATAGGGCTTCTTTTTTCCGGCGCCGCTGTATTTTTCCACCATGGAAATACCGTAGAACAGGTGGCGGGCATTCACCATCAGGCTGGTAAGGGCCACCGCAATCAGGGACGCACCCCCGGCCAGCAGGGAAACCCCCACGAACTGCAGGGATCCTGCATAAATCAGCAGGCTCATGGAAAAAGCCCAGCCCACGCCGTAGCCTGCGGTGCGGAGCAGAATGCCGAAGCCCATGCCCAGCACCAGGTAGCCGCTTAAAACCGGAATACTGGCCAGGAAGGCTTTTTTTGCAATCTGTTTATTGCTTTCCATCGAAATGCTCCTTTGTCTTTTCCGAATATTATACGCCTTTTGCCTGCAGGCGGAAAGAAGCGGTCCGGGTTTTTATCCGGACTTTTTTTGTGCGTCGGGCAGGATGTTTTGCTATGCTGCGGCCTTTGCTTGCGGCCCGGCTGTCAGAGATGTAAAATAAGAAGACAGACCGATTTCGGAATTTCGGAAATTCCTTGCATAAAACCACGCTACAAGGAGCATAAAATGTCTATCGATACATCGTTTGCAAAGCTGGATGAGGAGCTCTCGCTGTTTTTGCATGACGCCTATCCGGCGCTTTTTCGAAACACTGTCTTTCAAGTGCTGGCCATTGCGGCCGCCGCGCTGGGCGTAGGCCTGTGGCTGCGTATGCGGCTTCTGGAAAAGCCTGCCCCCACCCACCGCGAATCCGCAGACAAAAAGTATCACAGTCTGCTTCCGGCGCTTCTTCTGGTTCTTCTTGCCATTCAATGGCAGAAAAAAGACCTGCAGGGCGGCATGCTGCTTCTGATTCTGTCCGTTTTGGTCTGCGGGGCGGCGATTTACGCGCTGCTTTCCTGGCGGCAGATCGGTGTGACTCTTGCCATTGCAGCTCTCTGGCTGACGCTGCCCATGAAGGACATTCCTCTGATGGTCGCTGCAAGGGCAGACTGGGTAGACATTGCGCAGTACTCTCTGCCGGGAAAAATCGGGGTCTTTGCTACGGGAAAATTTGTCTGCGGCCGGATGGTGGTTTTGTCTTTGTTTGCGGGCATTCTGTCGGTGGTCATAGTGGCTTACTATACATACCGCCGTTATCTGTTCCGGGAGACCGCCGCTCAGTTTTTTACCGGCGTTTCCGCCTGTCCTAAGTGCGGCAGAATTTTAACGGGCGAGGGCAAATACTGCGCCGCCTGCGGTACGAACGTGGAGGGGCTGCCTCGCTCCGAGTTTATCTGGGAGGAAGAAGAGGACCCCGTGTATTGTCCGAATTGCGGCAGGGCAATGCGGAACCGGGATTTTTGCGTCGGCTGCGGCTTCGGGAAAAAGATAGGGGAGATCGTCAAAGATGAGGCGAAGGATGCGGTCAAGGAGCAGGTGGTAAAGTACGTCGTGCTGGGCCTGATTGCGCTCATCGTATTCGTTCCGATTTTCCTGGGCAATGTTACCAAGTTCCTGGCCGGGGGCAGAGCGGAGGTCAGCAATGCGTTTACCGAGAAATTTGACCAATGGTATCAGGATGAAAATCTGGCGGACGACGCTGCCTGGCTGGCGGATTTTGATGCCTCGAACCAGGCGCTTTTCGATTTCAATTCCAAGGGCTTTCGGGTGATGCCGGAGCGCTTGAGCTACAACAACCTGTATATTTATATTCAGTATCTGGATGCCTCCTATTATCAGATGACGGTGCAGCAGCAGATTTCCGCTGCGGTGCATGCCAAAGACGGCTCGGAAAAGCAGGCCTTAGGAGATTACTTTAACGGGACGCTGGACCTGCAGACCCAGGCCCTGGGCAGCGGTTTGAGCATGATGTCTTCCGGCGGCGTGTCCGGCACTCTGCGCGTTCTGGAAAATGCGGCAGCGGACGGCCTGCGCTTCTGCCTGTCCTATGTGCCGATGTGGCTGCGCTATATTCTGCTGCCGGGCACGGCAGTTTTCGGCCTGTGGCGCTGGCTGACGCTGCGGAAAAAGAAACCGTCCTTAAATCCCCTCAAGACCGCAGCCGGAGAACTGGAAGACCAGGAAGCCCTGGACAAGCTGCGCAAAGCGGGAGCGGCGGCCAGGAAGAAGGACCGGATGTACGCGGCTATCGGTATCGGCATTGTGGTGATTTTTATGGCGGTGGGCTTTGCAAAGGATATCCGCATGGCCAACGAAAAGACTTACACTTATCAGACGGCGATGAACGAGGCCTTTACCGTGAACGGTCCGGCGCTGGTGCTGTGGTTTAATGAGTGCGCTTCCGACCCGGAAACCGCGCTGGGCGAAAAGGAAGAGGCGCAAAGCCTTCTGGAAAGCTGCTGTCTTGCCCTGGAATTTGTGACCCAGGCGGAGCCGCCGGAAAGCCTGGAGGCGGAAACCGCGGCAGCTGCGACAGAAACCGCGGCGGCGCTGAAGGAAGCGCTGGAAATCATGCAGCAAAGGCTGGCAGAGGGACAGCTGCCCGGCAAAGAAGAGATCAGCCGGGCTTCGGCGCTTTTTAAGACCGGCATGAATCTGGACAGCGTTTTGATTTATCACAACACCATGGAACAACTGTCGGAGATGTTTTAGCTTTCTGTTTAGAATATTGCCGCTCAAAAGGGCGGCAGAGAGGATTGCCCGAACCGGGCATAAAACAAATTTATGAAAGACAAATTTACAAACTATAAAATGAGCTGGGGCAGAGTGCTTCTTCTTGCCCTGATTACCGCCGCTGCCGTGGCGGGCTTAAAACTGATTCATGCCCTGGACGGCACCTCCTTCCAGGACCCTGCCATCTATCCGGAATTCTGGATGCTTTGCGGCATCTTTATTGCGGTCAACTGCGAAAGGTGGCAGGAGGCTGCCCTGAAAGTCTTTGTATTTTTTCTGGTCAGCCAGCCACTGATTTATTTAATTCAGGTGCCCTTCGTGCCCGATGGCTTCGGCATCTTCCGCTATTACGGTTACTGGTTTAAGATTACCCTTCTGACTCTGCCTGCAGGGGCGGCCGCCTTTTTCCTGCAAAAGAAGAACCTTCTGTCTGCGGCAATGCTTGCCGGCGGCGCACTGCTTTGCGGCTATATGGCCGCGCGCTACCTTTGGAGCGCGGTCTACGTTTTCCCCCGGCATCTTCTCAGCCTGCTGTTCTGCGTGGCATTGCCGGTATTTCTGGTCCGAGCGCTGCTGGATAAAAAAAGCCTGCGGCTGATCCCGGTGCTGGCAATGGTTTTGACCCTGGCCGTTTTTGCGTATCAGGGAAAGCCCACACGCTGGGTGACGATTGATCCCGGCGAAGGTGTGTGGACCGCTGTGGTGGAGGACGAAAGCGTGGCCGTGGTTACCACAGAGCCGGACGGCAGTATTCGCATTCACGCCAAAGGCGAAGGGAATACCAATGTGACCCTGACCTGTCAGAATCAGACGGGTACGGTAGCAGAATACGCCGTAACCGTCAGCGGCGGCAGCATTATGGTAAATGAGTGGTAGAGGAAGTGCGAACGGGCGTTTGACAACTCCGCAGATCTGCGGTAGTATATAGACAAGTGAGGTGCTGCCGATAGTCGGTTAGCCCTGAAAAGTTTTTTGGTAAAAATAACCGCGAAATTTTCTCAGGATTGGGCGGTTATTTTTTTGCCTTCTGCATCTTTCTTTGTCAGCAGCATTCTGGCATCAATCATATCATTCAAGAAGCAATTACATCATTGACAATAAAAATGATGTAATTAACTTGACTTTTGATATGATTGGTGTTATTTTTTATTTGTATCATTTTGAGCAAAATGGGTTAATTACACGCAAAACGAGAAATAAATGAGAGAATTTGATTTTAAAAAAGAATACCAGAAGTTGTTGACGCCGGAAATTGTGGCACTTTTATCCCAAATCCACGAGCATAAGGGTCAGCAGAATTTGTTTATAGAGGCGAAAAAAGATGTTCTTGCAGAGCTTTTAGAGATTGCGAAAATTCAGAGCACGGAGGCATCCAACCGTATAGAAGGAATCATCACAACCGAAGATCGCCTGAAAAAAATTGTTCGGGAAAAAACCACACCGAAGAATCGCAGCGAGCGGGAAATTGCCGGTTACAGAGATGTCCTTGGTACGATTCACGAAAGCTACGACTACATCCCCGCAAAACCCGGTATGATTCTGCAGCTTCACCGCGACTTGTTCCGCTACAGCGGCAGCGAGTTGGGCGGATGCTTTAAAAATGCCGACAACGTAATTTCCGAAGTTTACCCGGATGGAACTTCTCTGGTGCGCTTTCAGCCGGTTTCGGCCTGGGAGACGCCGCAGGCTACAGATGCACTTTGCGATGCCTTCAGCGATGCGCTGGGTTCGGGTGAAATGGATCCGTTGCTGCTGATTCCGATTTTTATTCTGGATTTTCTCTGCATTCACCCTTTCAATGACGGCAACGGCCGCATGAGTCGCTTGCTTACGCTTTTGCTGCTGTATCGCTCCGGATATATTGTTGGTAAGTACATCAGCATTGAGAAGATTGTTGCGGACGGAAAAGATAGTTATTACGAGGCGCTGCAGCAGAGTTCTCAGGAATGGCACGAAGGGACGAACGATTATCTTCCTTTTGTTCGCTATATGCTGGGTGCTATTTTAGCGGCTTATCGGGATTTTTCCGGCAGAGTGGAGCTTCTGACAATGAAGGGTCTTTCCAAACCGGATCGAATTCGAGAAATCATTCGCAGTACATCCGGAAAAATAACCAAGGCGCAGATTATGGAAAAATGCCCGGACATCAGTCACATTACGGTGCAGCGGGCCCTTGCGGATATGATGGCAAACAACGAAATCATTAAAATTGGCGGCGGCAGATATACCAGCTATGCCTGGAACTGGGAGAAGGAATAACATGATTACCGGAGAACTGAAAAATAGAATAGATAGTTTATGGGAGATTTTCTGGACAGGAGGATTAACAAATCCGCTGGATGTAATTGAACAAATGACATATCTGATGTTCATTCGCGACCTGGATGACACTGATAATTTGCATGCAAAAGAGGCTGCAATGCTGGGACTCCCGTATCAGAGCATTTTTGCAAAGGAAATTCAGATCGGAGATCGTACCATCGACGGAAGTCAGCTGAAATGGAGTGTTTTTCACGATTTTCCGGCGGCAAAAATGTACAGTATTGTGCAGGAATGGGTGTTCCCTTTCATTAAAAATCTGCATGGAAACAAAGACAGTGCCTATTCTAAATACATGGGGGATGCGATTTTTAAGATTCCCACCCCTCTGATGCTGGACAAAATTGTAACGGCCATGGACGTCATCTACGAACAGATGGCGCAGATGCAGACTGCGGATACCCGCGGAGATGTGTACGAATATCTGCTTTCCAAAATTGCTACGGCGGGTGTAAACGGTCAGTTCCGCACACCGCGCCATATCATTCGCATGATGGTGGAACTGATGGATCCAAAGGCAGACGAAATCATCTGCGACCCGGCCTGCGGCACCTCCGGTTTTTTGGTGGCGGCAGGGGAGTACCTGAAAGAAAATCGCAAAGAAGATATCTTCTACAATAAGGAAAAGAAAGACCATTACATGAATCATATGTTCCACGGCTACGATATGGACCGTACCATGCTCCGCATCGGCGCCATGAACATGATGACCCACGGCATCGACAACCCCTTTATCGAATATCGTGACAGCCTTTCGGACCAGAATCCGGACAAGGACAAATACAGCTTGATTCTGGCAAATCCACCTTTCAAGGGCAGCCTGGATGCGGATACGGTTTCTGTGGATCTTCTGAAGGTCTGCAAAACAAAAAAGACAGAGCTTCTGTTCCTTGCTTTGTTCCTTCGGATGCTGCGCATCGGCGGCCGCTGCGCTTGCATTGTACCGGACGGAGTTCTGTTCGGTTCTTCCAATGCACACAAAGCAATCCGCAAGGAGATTATAGATAATAACCGCCTGGAAGCAGTCATTTCCATGCCTTCCGGCGTATTTAAACCTTACGCGGGTGTGTCCACAGCAATTCTGATTTTTACCAAAACAGG
>JAZUKP010000098.1:0-6477 GCA_045643345.1 Anaerovoracaceae bacterium
ATCTTTGGACGAGAAATCTGAGGCTTCGGACCCGTCCATGCTTCCCGGCACCGTAGATCGGATTTTGCCCCGGAAAAATGAATTTGATCGGCCGCCCATTGCCAACGTTCAAACTGCGGTGATTGTGGCTGCTGCCAAAGATCCGGAACCTCTGACTTACGTAATCGACCGCATGGCGGTGAATGCGGAGCTGAAAGATGCCGAAATATTGATATGCCTGAATAAGACGGATTTGTCTTCCGCCGAACCGGTTGCGGAAATCTACGAAGGCATTTATCCGGTTTATACGGTTTCCGCTAAATCCGGGGAAGGAATCGATGCGCTGAAGCAGGCGCTGCAAGGGAAACAGGCTGCCTTATCCGGTCCCTCCGGTGTGGGAAAATCCAGTCTGACAAATGCTTTGCTCGGAGAAAAAGTTCAGGTGGGGGAAATCTCTGCCAAGACGCAGCGGGGAAAGAATACAACGCGCCATTCCCAGCTATTTGCCGGAGCAGGTTTCTTTCTTTTCGATACCCCCGGCTTTACCTCTTTTGAAACTCCGGAACTGGAAGAAACACAATTGGACCGTTATTTTCCGGATTTTGGGCCTTTCCGGAGTAAATGCAGATTTGACGACTGTGTCCATCTCAGTGAACCGGACTGTGCTGTGAAAGCAGCAGTGGAATCCGGAAAAATAAAAAACAGCAGATATGAGTCTTACAAGACTATGTATAAAGAATTAAAAGAACGCAGGAGGTTCTGATGGCTAAATTATCTCCGTCTATGCTGTCCGCGGATTTTTCCCGGCTGGCGGAAAGTATTTCTCAAATTGAAAAAGGCGGTGCAGATTATGTGCACATGGACGTTATGGACGGTGCCTTTGTTCCCAATATCAGTTTTGGTGCTGTGGTAATTAAATCTCTGGTCGGAAAAACCGGTCTGCCCTTTGATGTGCATCTGATGATTGAACATCCGGAGCAGAGAATCCCGGATTTTGCAACGCCTCAGACAGAGTATATCGTAGTGCATCAGGAAGCCTGCACGCATCTGGACCGGGTCATTCATCAAATCAAGGAACTGGGCTGCAAGGCCGGTGTGGCCATCAATCCCGCCACTCCCGTATCCGTGCTGGAGTGCATTCTTGCAGAAGTGGACTTGGTACTGGTTATGAGCGTAAATCCCGGATTCGGCGGGCAGAAGTTTATTCCATACACAGCACTGAAGGTATGTGAACTGGACGAAATTCGCAGAAACGAGGAGCTGGATTTTGTAATTGAAGTAGACGGTGGGGTAAACCTGGAGAATGCCCGGATGCTGGTGGAAAGCGGTGCGGATCTGCTGGTTGCAGGAAGTGCGGTTTTCGGTGCCGAGGATGTGGTTTCCCGCTGCGAGGAGTTCAAGAGGATTATCGCATAAGTTGAAACAGGCGGAAATAAAAAGCTGCCCTTTGTTTCGTGACTTGTCGGCAGAAGAATTTGAATATGCGAAAGATTTTTTCTCCGTCAGAAAAAAATCTTACAAAAAGGGAGAGTTTATCAATATTATTACAGATAAGCTCCCTTTTTTCGGCTATGTTCTTTCCGGCGGAGTTCGCGTGTGTATGGACGAATTTGACGGAACGAGAGTGGTTATGGCCAGCGTCGGTCCGGGGGAATCCTTCGGAGAATCTCTCCATTTTCTGCAAAAGGATGCACCGGTCTATATTTACGCTTCTTCGGAATCTGAAATTCTTTTGCTGAATGCACTTCGGGTAAAGACTGCATCCGAAAATTCTATGGATTTGCTTCTTTCGGCGCGTTTTATTTCCATGCTGGCGGAAAGAACGCTGCACATGAATGACCGGATTCAGATTTTGACCAAAGGCTCCGTTCGGGACAAAATTATTACGTATCTTTCCCAGCAGAAAGCGGCAAATCTTTCCGATGAATTTGATATTCCGCAGAATCGCAGTGAACTGGCAGAATATCTTTCCGTGAACCGTTCTGCGTTGTCTCGGGAGCTTTCCCGCATGAAAGAAGCCGGCATAATCGATTTTCGGGGAAATCATTTCATTCTGCTTTAATTTTTTAAAAATGTTGCTGCGGCAACATTTCTTTTTTATAATAGCAATTATACTGGAACTACCAAAAATAAGAGAGGGTAGTCCCATGAAAAAAATAATTGCGTTGATATTAACATTTGTACTGCTGTTCTCCTGCACCGCCTGCGGCGGAAAGGCTGCGGAAGAAAACCCGGATGACGTTAAGCTTCGCTTTGGAGTATTAAGCGGTCCCACAGGAATGGGAGCGGTTTGTCTGATGGATAAAACGGACAAGGGGGAGTATTCTAATTATGAATCACTTCTGATAACGGATCCTTCGGACATGGTAGGCCGGATTGCAAACGGCTCTTTAGACATTGCGGCCTTGCCGACCAATACCGCGGCAAACCTTTACAATAAGACCAACGGCGGCATTCAGATTGTTGCTTTGAACACGCTGGGGGTTCTCTATATTCTGGAAAACGGAGACAGTGTGCATTCCGTGTCAGACCTGAAGGGAAAAACGATTTACTGCAACGGACAGGGAGCAAATCCGGAATTTGTTTTGAATTATATTCTTCGGAAGAACGGACTGGAACCGGGTGTGGATGTGGAACTTGTTTTTAAAGAAGCTGCGGAAATAACCACCCTGATGTCCTCCGGCCAGATTGATTGCTGCATGCTTCCCGTGCCTGCGGCTACGGCGGTTACCGTAAAGAATACCAATGCAAGGATTGCACTGGATTTAACCGAAGAATATGCAGCGGCAGCCAATGACGGCAGCGTGCTGACCATGGGATGTCTGGTGGTACGGTCGGAATTTGCGGAAGCACATCCGAAGGCGGTTTCCTTGTTCCTGGAAAGATACGATGCGTCCATAGAAGAAGTAAAAACGAATCCGGATGCAGCTTCGGAACTGATTGCGTCCTATGGAATTACCGCAAATGCAGCTATTGCAAAAAAAGCGATTCCTTACAGCGGCATGGTTTGCATTGTGGGCGATGAGGTGCAGAAAGGCATCGAGGGGTATTATCGTATTTTATACGAGGCGCATGCTCCTTTCTTAGGAGGAGCCATGCCTGCGGAAGGTTTTTATTATGAGGGAAAATAAACACCTGAAAATTGCAATTTCCATCGTATTCTGGTTTGTGGTCTGGCTGCTGAGCGCCTGTGCCGTAAACCAGATCCTGATTCTTCCGACGCCGGCTGAGGTATTCAGCCGGCTGGTTTTTCTTTTTCAGACCAAAGAATTCTGGATCAGTGCGGGAAGCTCTCTTCTGCGCATTCTGCTCGGCTTTCTCTGCGGGCTGATTGCCGGAACTATTTTTGCCGTGCTTTCGGAGCTATGGTTTCCCGCGGATGCGATTTTGTCTCCGCTGATTCGATTTTTCCGGACGGCACCGGTGGCTTCTTTTATCATTTTGATTATGCTTTGGGTCAATTACGATATTGTGCCTGCGGTCATTTCCGCTATTATGGTGGTTCCTGTAGTGTATCAAAATGTGCGTACCGGCATACAGCAGGTAAATCCGGATTATCTGCTGCTGGCAGAAGTTTACCGTTTTTCTTTGAAAAAACGCTGGGGCGTCATTTATGTTCCTTCCGTGCTGCCGTATTTTCTTTCTGCTGCCGTTACCTCTTTGGGACTGGCCTGGAAGAGCGGGGTGGCGGCAGAGGTTCTTTGCCTTCCGAAGTATGCCGTAGGAAGCAAGCTGTATTTTTCCAAGCTGTATCTGGAAACTCCGGATTTATTTGCCTGGACCATTGTGGTCGTGTTTTTCAGTCTTCTTCTGGAGTATTTTTTGAAGAAGCTTGTTTCCGCGGTCAACAGAAAAGGGGGAACGGAAATTGATTCTTAAAAACGTCAGTATTCGCTTGGAAGAAAAACAGATTTTGGATTCCTATTCCGGAGAATTCGGACAGTTTACCTGTCTGACCGGCCCCTCCGGGCGGGGAAAAACCACGCTACTGAAAATTATTTCGGGGATTTCTCAGCCGGATGAAGGCATAGTGGAAAACGGTCCTGTCCGTCCTGCATTTATGTTTCAGGACGATTTGCTTTTTCCCTGGCTTACGGTGTTGGAAAACATCCGCATTGTTTGTGATGATCCGCAGATTGCCCGCAGTTATCTGGCTGCAGTAGAGCTGGAACAGGAAGCGGACTCTTATCCGGAAAAGCTTTCCGGCGGTATGAAAAGAAGAGTGGCGCTGGCCCGGACCCTTGCCTATGACGGCGATATGCTGATTCTGGATGAACCTTTTAACGGAATGGATATGCCGCTGATTGAGCGTCTGCTTCCGCTGCTGGAACAAAAGAAGGTTCCGGTGATTCTCTCCACCCATTCGCCTTCGTTGATTCAGCTGCTGGAGGCCCGCAATTACGATAGGAAGGACTTATAAATCGCAGGAATAGACTTGTTCCCGCGCGGATAGAGTGTTATAATAACAACGAACTTTAATTCGGCACAGAGAGGCCGGGAAGGGAAATTGTTATGAATACCGATTTGACTCATTTTGTATTACCCGGTTTTTGCGATGTGCATGTGCATTTTCGTGAACCGGGCTTTTCTTACAAGGAAACCATACGCAGCGGCAGTATGGCTGCGGCCAGAGGCGGGTACACGGCAGTGTGTACTATGCCCAATCTGAATCCGGTTCCAGACAGTTTTTCCCACTTAAAAGAACAGCTGGACATTATTGCATCGGACGCAGTAATCCGAGTGATTCCTCATGCGGCCATTACTGTGGGGCAGAAAGGTGAAGTGCTTTCCGCCATGGAAGAAATGGCCCCCTATATTGCGGCTTTTTCCGATGATGGAAAGGGTGTGCAGTCCGAGGAAATGATGCGTATGGCCATGCTTTCCGCAAAGAAGTTGGGAAAAATCATTACGGCTCACTGCGAGGACGAAAGCCTTCTGAACGGAGGATACATTCACAAGGGCCGCTATGCTGCGCTGCACGGTCACCGGGGGATTTGCTCGGAAAGTGAATGGAAGCCCATCGAGCGGGACATCCGTCTGGCGAAAGAAACCGGCTGCGCGTATCATGTGTGCCATATCTCCTGCAAAGAGAGTGTGGAACTGATTCGCCGGGCTAAGGCGGATGGAGTGGATATCAGCTGCGAGACTGCTCCGCATTACCTGCTTCTCTGCGAGGATGACCTGCTGGAAGACGGAAAATTCAAGATGAATCCGCCGCTTCGCAGTGCAGAGGACCGGCAGGCTTTACTGGAGGGAATTGCAGACGGAACCATCGATATGATTGCTACGGATCACGCACCTCACAGCAAAGAAGAAAAATCCAAAGGTCTGGAGGGAAGCTCTTTCGGAATCGTAGGCATCGAAACCGCTTTTCCGCTGCTTTACACCGGTCTGGTTAAAACCGGATGGATTACGCTGGAGAAGCTGATGGATCTGCTTTGTGTGAATCCGAGAAAACGTTTTCAAATTCCCACGGATCCGCAGGATTATTCCGTTTGGAATCTGGAGCAGAATTATACGATTCGTTCCGAAGACTTTCTTTCCTTGGGAAAATCTACTCCCTTTGAAGGCAGGACGGTGTACGGAAGATGTCTGAAAACGGTCTGCGGAGGCAGAACGGTTTACGAATATAAATAAAAGAGGGTATATCAAATGGCAAAAAGAACTGACATTAAAAAAGTATTGATTATCGGCTCCGGCCCCATCGTAATCGGCCAGGCAGCAGAATTTGACTATGCGGGCACCCAGGCCTGCCTTTCCCTGAAAGAAGAAGGGTATCAGGTTATTCTGTGCAACTCCAATCCGGCAACCATCATGACGGATACATCCATTGCGGATAAGGTGTACATGGAACCCCTGACCCTGGAATATATTGCAAAAATCCTGCGCTACGAAAGACCGGACGCCATCGTCCCCGGCATCGGCGGACAGACCGGTCTGAACCTGGCCATGCAGCTGGAAAAGAAGGGCGTATTAAAGGAATGCGGCGTAGAGCTGCTGGGAACCTCCAGCTCCAGCATTGAGCGGGCAGAGGATCGGGAACTGTTCAAGGAAATGTGCATTTCCATCGGTGAACCGGTAATCCCTTCCGAAATTACCTACAGCATTGAAGAAGCCATCGAAGCGGCAAAGCGGATTACTTATCCGGTGGTGCTGCGTCCGGCTTTTACCCTGGCCGGTACCGGCGGCGGCTTTGCAAACAACGAAGAAGAACTGGTGGAAATCTGCACCAATGCCTTCAAGCTTTCTCCGGTACATCAGGTACTGGTGGAAAAGAGTGTCAAGGGCTATAAGGAAATCGAATTTGAGGTCATGCGGGACGGCAGCGACAACGCCATTACCATCTGCGGCATGGAAAACGTGGATCCTGTGGGCGTACATACCGGTGACTCCATCGTGGTGGCTCCCATTCTTTCCCTCAGTGACCACGACTACAAAATGCTCAACGATTCCGCCATCAAGATTATCCGGGAACTGAAGATCGAAGGCGGATGCAAC
>JAZUKP010000099.1:0-13937 GCA_045643345.1 Anaerovoracaceae bacterium
CCGTTTGCGGTTGGGAAAACGACCCGGTGCAGCGCAAAGATCCGGAATTTGCCGGCGGCGCCAATAAAATGAGTCTGCGGCAAGCAAGAAAAGTCTGGCTGGAAGGCGGAAAGGTGGAGTAACAATGAGTAAGAAAACGAAAAATCTTCTGCTGGTGGTGCTGGTACTGGTACTTTTGTTTGCCAGAACTTATCTCGCCAATCTGAACGGCGGAAACGACCCGGCGGATCCGGGCAATGACCCCGGCATCGAGCACGATATCGACGATCCCGGAAAAGATCCCGGAACCGACGACCCTTCCGGCGGAAACGAAGATCCCTCCGGGGAAGAGAAGAATCCTGCAGTCGAGTGGTTTGAAAAAGAATTCGGTTTCTCTCCCGACGAACTGAAGTTCCGCAGCAATAAGCTGTGGAGCGAGCACTACGACAAGCACGGCAAGAATATGGGCTTTAAAAACAAAGAAGACTATGCCGCCGCTGCCGTGGAGGTTGTAAAGAATCCCAAGGTTCTGCATAAGACCGAAAAAGAAGACGGAGACTATTGTTTCTACGTGGAGGACACCAACGAGTTCGTGGTGGTCTCCAAAGATGGTCGTTATATTCGAACTTATTTCCTGCCGGACGCAGGCAAAAAATATTACGATAAACAGTAAACATGCTGGGAAATACGGTAAACGCGCTGGCCATACTGGCCGGCGGCGTCATTGGATTGCTTTTTAAAAAATTCATAAAAGAAAGCTGGACGGATACTCTGAACAAGGGGATGGGACTGGCGGTGCTGGTCATCGGAATCAACGGGGTGATAGCCAACATGATGCAGGCGGAAGGGGGCAAGCTGTCCTCCTCCGGCGAGCTGCTGCTGGTAATTTCTCTGGTAATCGGCGGCCTGCTGGGCGAACTGCTGCGGCTGGACGAACGCCTGGACCGCTTCTCCCGGAAGGTGGAACAGAAGTTTTCCAAAGGAGGCTTTGCGGACAGCTTTATGTCCGCCACAGTACTTTTTGTGGTAGGCGCCATGGCCATTCTCGGTCCCATCGAAGAGGGGCTGACGGGCAATCACACCATCCTTTTTGTAAAGGCTACCCTGGACGGGGTAAGCGCGGTGGTGTTTGCCAGTACCCTGGGCTTCGGCGTGCTGTTTTCCGCTATTCCCGTGTTTTTATACCAGAGCATTTTTTGGCTGCTGGCCGGTGTGGTGCAGCCCTATCTGACGGAAGGCCCGCTGCTTTCCCAGATCTGTATGGTGGGCTACGCCATAATCATCGGCATCGGCTTCAACTTTTTATTTAAGGATAAGATTAAAACTTTGAACCTGCTGCCCTCCGTTCTGGTGCCGGCAGTTTGGTATCTGATTACGTCACTGCGATGAATTATACAATACGCCTGATCGAGGCGAAGGACAACCAGTCCGTGGAAAACGTCATACGTTCCTGCCTGATTGAATTCGGCGCCAACCACGAGGGTACCGCCTGGGCAGATCCGGATTTGGGACGCTTCTCGGAAATCTACAACACGCCGGGAAACGCCTACTGGGTGGCGGTGGACGAAAACGGCTGCGTAGTGGGTGGTACCGGCATCGGCGCATTGCCCGGAGCGGAAGGTGTCTGCGAACTGCAGAAAATGTACTGTCTTCCCGAAGCCCGGGGCACTGGCATTGCTGGGCAGCTGATGCGGACCGCGCTGGATTACGCGGCAAAATATTACGAGCGCTGCTATCTGGAAACGCTGGAGAATATGAAAGCGGCGCAGAAATTTTACGAGAAGCACGGTTTCGTGCGGATTTATCAGCCCGTGGTGCAGACGGGTCACTACTGCTGCGACGTCCTGTATATCCGGGACCTGCAAATAGATTAAAACAACGGAGGAGCGATTGCATGAGCAATACATCTGAAAAAACAAAAAATCTGGTAATTACCGCAATGTTTATTGCCCTGATTATCGTCATGTCCTTTGTTCCAGGACTGGGCTACATTCCCCTGGGCTTTATGAACGCCACCATCATTCACATTCCGGTAATTATCGGCGCCATTGTGCTGGGGCCGAAAACCGGCGCGCTGCTGGGTCTTGCTTTCGGACTGAGCAGCATGATTCACAATACTTTAAGTCCCAATCTGACATCCTTTGTGTTTTCCCCGTTTTACAGCGTGGGAGAAAACAGCGGCAATCTGTGGAGCGTGGTGATCAGCATCGTGCCCCGGGTCATGATCGGTTTGGTGGCTTATGCGGTATATGCTGCGGTAAGCAAGTCCGGAAAGCAGACCCTTGCACTGGCGCTGGCGGGTCTGGCAGGCTCCATGACCAATACCATTCTGGTCATGGGCGGAATTTACGTATTTTTCGGTGAAAGCTACGCGGCGGCCAAGGGGTTGGGCTTTGAGGCACTGTTCGGCGTAATTATGGGCGTGGTGGCTACCAACGGAATTCCGGAGGCCATTGTTGCCGCAGTGCTTACGGTGCCCCTCTGCCGGGTGCTGTTTAAGGTGAGCAAAGTGGGCAGATAAAAAGAATCCGCTATTTGTCCTTGCATGTAACACACATAACGCAAATTATTCGAAAATGTCGAAACCGTCAGAAATCTGGCGGTTTTTTTTGTTAGCGATAAAAATATCAAAGCAGATTTCTGCGACGACTGCCCTTATTTTTAAGAAAATAGAAGAGAATTTGTTCTGGAGACATTTTTTCTTTGCATTTGCCGGGCAAGAGTGATACTATAATGTTATAATTTTATAACTATACTCTTTTAGCTATACAAAGAACAGAATCTGGAGATTGATTCCCGGAAAGAAGGACCGAAAGTAGGCGAAAGAACCACTGCGGTGTTCGGAAATAATACGCAAGATATTAATGAAAATTAATATATTATAAGTTGTTGTTCAGGAGGTATTTATGAACAGACCTAGTTTCCCGTACGAGCCGAA
The DNA here is from genome assembly GCA_045643345.1 of Anaerovoracaceae bacterium. Lineage (GTDB taxonomy): Bacteria > Bacillota > Clostridia > Peptostreptococcales > Anaerovoracaceae > RUG13409. The sequence goes on from JAZUKP010000099.1 coordinate 2,918, forward strand.
AGAACTCGAAGTTGTCGATGAAGTGGCATCTTTGTTCGGCACGAAAACTTTGGTAAAAAATACGCCGGTTACACTGAGAAGAAATGCAGAAGCCATGTTCTATGAAAAAAAACCGTTCTTCATGGCACAGGGTTCTCATTTCAGAACATTTACCGCCGGCATTTACACCAATAACCTCGGAAGAGGACATGGTGCAGACATCGTTGACGCTTTCGGTATTCAGTGGAAATACGAAAAAACCGCAGGCGGATCCATCGTAGTAGGCGGAAACCCGAAGGTTCCGGACATTGAAAACTGGAAAGAATTTATCCAGATGCCGGATATCGACGCATGGGATTGGGAAGGCGCATCCGCAGCAGCAAAGCTCGATCCCAGATTCCCGACTTATTTCTCCTTCTCCAATGGATTCTGGTTTGAAAGACTGATTTCCTTTATGGACTTTATGCCGGCAGCCATGGCGCTGATTGATGATGATGCAAGAGATTCTCTCAATGAACTGTTCGACGCAACCACGGAACTGGGCTGCAAGCTGGTGGATAAGTTCTGCCAGTATTTCCCGCAGATGGATTGCATCGAAGTTCATGATGACTGGGGCTCTCAGAAGGCTCCTTTCTTCTCCGCCGATGTAGCGGAAGAACTCTTTGTTCCTCATATGAAGCAGTTTACGGATCACATTCACGCAAAGGGCAGAGTAGCGATGCTTCATTCCTGCGGACACAATGTGGACAGAGTTCAGTCCTATATCAATGCAGGATTCGATTACTGGACTCCGCAGGATATGAACGATGTAAAGAAGCTTTACACGGAATTCGGTGACAAGATTGTTCTCGGTGTATTCCCCGAAGAAAAGAACATTCCCGAACTGCCGGAAGAAGATCAGAGAAGAATCGCAAGAGAATTTGCAGATTTCTACAACCAGCCCGGAAAGCCCGCAACCCTGGGAATCACAGGCGAAAGAATGGTTACCCCGGTATTCATGGAAGAACTCTATGAGTACACAAGAAAGCTTTATTTAAACAGATAATTATTTTTAGTTTTTTAATAAACGGAGGAAGAAAAATGTCTATTGAAAATGTTAAGGATTTAGTAGTAAGAGGAAAGAGCAAGCTCGTAGGAGCAGCAGTTCAGGAAGCCCTGGATGAAGGCGTTACCGCAGCAGAAGTTCTCGCAGCAATGATCGGTGCTATGGACGTTGTTGGTGAAAAGTTCTCCGCAGGCGAAATCTTTGTTCCGGAAATGCTCGTTGCAGCAAAGACCATGAACAAGGGTATGGAAGTTATTAAGCCGCTGCTCGCAGGTGCAGACGTAGAATCCCTCGGAAAGTGCATCATCGGAACAGTTAAGGGCGACCTGCACGACATCGGCAAGAACCTGGTTACCACAATGATCGGTGCAGCAGGATTCGACACAATCGACCTCGGCGTTGACGTTCCGGCAGAAAAGTTCATCGAAACCATCAAGGCAAACCCGGATGTTAAGGTTGTAGCACTCTCTGCTCTTCTGACAACAACAATGCAGTCCATGGCTGACACCGCAAAGGCAATCAACGAAGTAAAGGGCGACTACAACTTCAAGCTCATCGTTGGCGGAGCTCCCATTACCCAGGAATTCGCAGATCAGATCGGTGCAGACGGATACTCCATCGATGCCGGCGCAGCAGCAGTTCTTGCAAAGAGCCTTGCATAATCGAAAACCACAATTTAAAAGAAGTCCCGGAAGAGAAAAATCCCTTCCGGGATTTTTTTATGGGACGATTCTTTCGAAGGGATGTTTCCCGGCACAAAAAAGACCGCGCAGATGCGCGGTCTTTTCTTTTCTGTAATAATCGGTACTACTTTGCGGGGTTTCCGAAGATTCCGTCTCTGTATGCGCCGATGTATTCCATGCAGTAGTCGTCCATGCCGAGGCATGCTTCTGTTGCATAAATCATACCCATCATGTCTCTGTTGAGCGGGTCAAGAACGGCACTGTCCATACCGGCCTTCATGGAGAGTACTACGAATGCCTGGTTAACGAGCTTTCTTACCGGCAGGTTGAAGCTGATGTTGGAAACTGCTCCGGTGATGTGGATGGTCGGATACTGTTCCTTGATGCTGGTCATAACTTCTTCTACCATGGAGATTCCGTCTTCTGCGGTGCAGAGCATTTCTACCAGCGGATCGATGTGGATTCTGTTCGGCTTGATTCCGTACTTCTTTGCCTGTGCCATAATGTCATCGAATACTTTGAGTCTGTCTGCTGCAGTCTTCGGAATACCGTCGTTTCCATTCAGGAGAGCAACTACTTCCCATTTTGTATCAGCGATAACCGGGAATACAACTTCCATCTTGTCTCCTTCGCCGGAAACGGAGTTGATGAGACCCGGCTTGTTGCAGTACTGCATGCATTCGATGCAGGTGTGTGCGTTCGGGCTGTCGATGGCAATCGGTGTGTCGGTAACAGACTGTACAAGTTCGATGAGCCATTTCATGGTTTCGACTTCGATTTCATCTGCTACGGATGCGCAAACGTCGATATAGGTTGCGCCTGCTTCTGCCTGAGCCTTTGCGAGGTACTTGATGCGTTCTTCGTCCTTTTCTTCAATTGCCTTTGCAACGGAAGGGATGGATCCGTTAATCTTTTCTCCAATAATAATCAATCTTGTGTCCTCCTTGATATATGATTATTTAATTCCGAAATTGTGAAAGAACCGGTCAGAAAAAGCTGCTGACAGTCCTGATAAAATTATAAAATTCTTTTGCGGATTAGACAACCTTAATTTCTGGAATATTTATATATTTAAAAAAAATCGCAGGATATATCCTGCGATTTTTGCATTGATTTAATAAATTTCTTATTTTATATATTAGTTTTCTTCATCAACACTGTTTTCTTCAAAGATAAAATGCATGTGATCGTCGATATCCAAAGTAATCTTCGAAGCGATAAAATCTACATCCCGAATAATTTCTTCGATCTGCGTGTCATCCAAGCCATAAGAGTGTAAACGAATCTTTGTAGTATAATCGAAAATTTCCTTGGCTGTGATGTCCTGGAACGCGCCCAGATGAGCAGCATTTACGGCGATTGCCGGGAAGGGAAGGAACTGATACTTCTGCAGTTCGGCTTCTTTTTTCGGGATATCCAGCTGATAGTCTTTGCAGACTTCGTTCATGGTGGAATCGAAAGCTGCCGCGTTCAGTGTAATGCTCTTGATCAGTCTTTCTGCAACAAATCTGGCATAATTGGGATAATTAATGTAAGACTGCACATTTACGCGAGTAAAAGCGAGCAGCAGTGTAGATTTTTTAAAAAGAGATTCTCCGAAAAGGTTCTCAGTCAAGCGGAGAAAGGTTTTCGCTCTCTCTTGCAGAATCTCTTCGTATATCACGTCTGCCAGGTTGTCTATCGATTTAAAGTGATATACAATCATGCCCAGATTGACATCTGCGAGCGTTCCGAGTTGTTTGTAAGTAGTATTGCTGAATCCGTGCTTGTAGAATAATTCCCTCGCGCATTCGGAAATTTTGTGTTTTGTTTTATTTCCGACCTCGTAAGTCCCCATTTTTGTCCTCTTTTCTTGTAGATTTTTATTTGTATTGTACACAGTTTTGCCAAATAATACAAGCATTAGTCTTTCCAGGGGCTTTTTGACCTGGAAATACTAAATAGATAAATTTATTGTTGAAAAAAGCCTTGCGAAATAGTATTATTACTATGTAATTGTGTAAAATTATAAATTGTATTTTAGGAGGAAACGTAATGGTTTCAGCAGAAATCGCACAAGCAAAGAAAGCTAATTTTGAAAAGACTTGGGATCGTCAGCCCCACGGATGGGTTCCCGTCATGGCTCGCTGCGGATCCGGACTCCTTGACTACGCAGGAACAACCATTCCTGAAGTAAGATTTGACAAGGAAAAGTTCCAGGCAGCTGTTTGCAAGGCATTTGACGACGGTATGGCAGCAGACTGCTTCTCCACCGCATCTATCAGTGCTACACCGGAACTGGCAGAAATTTATCACGACTGTGTTCAGACAAAACTGTCCGAAGACGGAATTACTTCTCAGCATCGTCAGAACCCGCTCATGAACGGAGACGAATATCCGCAGGCAATTGCAGATGTCGACAACTTCCGCAACAACGTTCTGATCAAGAGAAAGATGCCGTTCCTTTTCGAAGGAACTGTAGAAGAAGCAGCTAAGGTTCTGGAAGCTGGCATCAACGTAAGATACATGAAGACAGCTCTGGGCTCCTGCACTCAGCTTCTTTGGGACAAGTACGGCGCATACACCTTTGGTGATTCCCGCTTCATGGTAACCACCCCGGGCGATGCAATCTTCGACGACTTCAGAGGATTCAAGGGAACTCTCACCGACCTCAGAAGAAACTACAGCCAGATGAAGGAACTCTGCGACGTACTCTGGGCAAAGGGATACGCAAGAAACTTCGCAGGCGCAAAGCTCAATCCGTATACATGCGCACTGTACATGGCACACATTCCGGCATTCCTGAACCCGAAGCAGTACGATGAACTTTGCTTCAAGTACATGAAGGAACAGGTTGAAAACCTGGTAGCAGGCGGCGGAAAGATGTACATCCTTGCAGAAGGATCCTTCGCACTCGTATTCGACTTCTACAGAGATCTGCCCAAGGACAGCTTACTCATTAACGTAGAAAACGACGACGTATGCGACGCATACGACAAGATCGGTGACTGCCAGATCATGGTAGGCGGATCCAGACTGGTTGATACCAAGATGAGAACCATTGAAGAAAACAAGGATCTCGTTAAGAGAGCAATCGATCACTGCGCTCCCGGAAACGCATTCTTCTTCGGTTCCGACAAGTCTTGGTGCTGCAAGGGAGACGTTACCCCGGCTCTCGTAGAAACCTTCAAGTTCGCAGGCGAATACGGAAAGTACTAATTTAGGAGGGATATTGCAATGGTAGAAAAGTATCAGGATATCATCGATTTCATGCTTCAGGATCCCGATTGGGAAGTTCCGATGGAAAAGAGAGCTGCTATGGTAGCATCCATTCCGCAGGGCATCATCCACGGCTAATACCATCCTGTTGAATTAAGACAACGAAAAACGTTATCTTTTTCATGAACAAGCAAGAGAGGAGGGTTCGTCCCTCCTCTTTTTTCGTGTGCGAAAATTTAGGCGGCTCATTTTTATATTGTTTCTAAATGTTTCAACCCATGATATAATGAATCGATATTATAAAATGATAAATATGAAAGGAAATGAACAGTATGCAGTATACAGTATTAAAGGGCACAGGATGCAAAGTATCCAGATTCTGCCTCGGAACCATGACCTTCGGCGGTCAGACAGATGCCGAAACCTCCACAAAGATTATAGATTACGCTTTTGATAACGGCGTAAACTTCTTCGATACGGCAAACATTTACACAGACGGCGAAAGTGAAAAGATTCTGGGTCAGGCGCTTGCAGGAAAAAGAGATGACACAGTAATTGCTACCAAAGTTGCAGGACCGGCCTATAAGACTGCTGCCGGAAAGATGGCTCCCAACGGTTCCGGCCTGGGCAGAAAGTATATTTTAAGGAGCGTAGAAGACAGTCTGAAGAGACTTCAGACAGATTACATAGACGTGCTGTACATGCACTTCCCGGATCCTTCCACTCCGCTGGAAGAAACCGTGGAAACCATGACCGGACTGGTTCGTTCCGGAAAGATTCGCTACTACGGCGTAAGCAATTATCCCACCTGGCAGCTTTGTGACCTGATTCACATTGCCAAGGAAAACGGACTGGTAGCACCGGTGGTAACCGAAACACCGTACAATCCGCTGACCAGAGGCGCAGACGATGAGATGATTCCTTTCCTGAACGCGCACAAGGTGGGTCTTGCGGTATATAACCCCATCGCCGCAGGTCTGATGACAGGCAAGCACGAAAGAGATCACGCCGTAGAAAATACCCGCTTCTCTATGGAAGGTGGATATCGGGCAAGATATTGGAAAGAAAGAAACTTCGATGCCATCGACGAACTGAAGAAAATTGCGGATGAACTGGGCATTTCCCTGCTGGAACTGACTTTCCGCTGGCATCTGAGCAACCCCTGCATCGACAGCGTAATCTGCGGCGTCAGCAAGTACGAACATGCGGTGCAGAATATCAGTATGTTCGATCTTCCGGCTCTGGACAAAGACGTTCTGAAGAAGTTTGACGAAGTCTGGGGCATGATCAAGGGTTCTTACTACAACTACCACAGATAGGAGATACTTTATGCCGAAAATGAGTGGTGACGAAAGAAGACGGATGCTGCTGGAGGATTCCATGTACAAGGTAATCCCCACGCTGGCCATTCCGTCCATAATTGCCATGCTGGTGGATTCTATTTATAACCTGGCCGATACGTATTTTGTAAGCAGTATCGGAGAATCCGCCACGGCTGCGGTTGCGGTAAACGATTCCTTTATGAACGTGCTTACCGCAATCTGTGCAGGCTTCGGTTTCGGTGCTTCCAGCTGTCTTTCCCGCATGTTGGGAGCTAAAAAAGACCAGAGAGCCTCAGAACTGGCCTCCTCCGTACTGGTGGTGGCACTTTCTGTGTGTGCAGTATCCATTGCATTGATTTTTCCCTTCCGGACCAAGGTCATCCGGTTCTTCGGGGTCACCGAGGAATCTCTGCCTTATGCCATAGACTACGCACAGTGGATTCTTTTCGCCTTCCCCTTTACCACGTCCACCATGCTTTTGGGCAATTACCTGAAGAGCGAGGGAAACTCTCGGTATTCCATGGTGGGCACTGCTACAGGCTGCGTAATCAACTGCATTCTGGACCCGATTTTTATCCGCGGTCTGGGCCTGGAGGTTGCCGGTGCTGCTATCGCCACCGCAATTTCCAAGATGATCAGTGTCTGCGTGCTGGCGGTCCCGTTTATTAAGGGGAAAACCATTATCAAACTTTCACCCAGGAACTGCACCATGAACAAGCGGGACATTTTCGAAGTCATGAAAGTCGGCTTCCCGTCCTTCCTTCGTTCCACGGTGCTTTCCGGTGCAGCGGTTATTACCAACAACGTAGCGAAAGCATTCGGAACGGCGGTACTGGCCGGCATTTCCGTGGCCAACAAGATTTACCGCATGATTTCTTCTCTGCTTCTGGGCTTCGGCCAGGGCTTCTCTCCGGTGGTGGGCTTCTGCTGGGGTGCAAAGAAGTACAGCAGGGTAAAGGATGCGTACAAGACGACGTTAAAAATCGGTGCAGTGCTCAGTATTTCTCTGGGCGTTGTCGTGTACTTTTTTGCCGGAAACATTATCGATATTTTCAACAGCTCCGGCAATCCTCTGGTTACCGAAATCGGCTCGGCAAAGCTGCGGCTTCTCTGCCTGGCCTTCTTCCCGCACGTGTTTACGGTAATTACGGACTCCGCCTACCAGGCGCTGGGAAAAGCCGTTCCCAACATGCTTCTGGGTATGTCCCGGCAGATTTTCTTCCTGATTCCGCTGATGCTGATCCTGCCCAAATTCTGGGGTGCCTACGGCGTGGCTTATGCCCAGGGAATTGCAGATTTTGCCGCAGCATTGTTTGTGGGACTTCCGTTCTCCATCAATTACTTTATCAAAATGGGAAGGAATGTGGACGGCGAAACTGCCACGTTCTGATGCGGAATGCCGGCTGTCCGGCCCGCAGGAAAATAAATGAAAGCTCCGGCTTCATATAATAAATCAGCGTAAGTTCAGCAAAGGAGGCTACTTATGGACGCAAAAGAATTAAAAGCTTACAGGACTCAGTTATATACCGACCTGTATAACAACACGATTCCGGACAGAGTTCCTGTTCAGGACGGTGTTGGCATTGAATTTATGATTCAGTATGCAGGAAAGGATCTTCTAACCACCCAGTACAGCTACAGCGAAGATCTGCTGGAGGAAATTTACGAAAAGTCTTTCCAGGACGTCAGACGGGGAGATACTCTCAGTGCCGGCTTTGCCCGCAATGCGATTAACCTGATGCTGACCCAGGATGTATCCAGCTGCATGGGATCTTCCGGATTTATTCAGCATCCGGAAAAGTGCTACATGACTCCGGATGAATACGATGAATACATTGCAAATCCCTTCGATTTCATGATTGAAAAGATTTCTCCGCGGCAGAGCAAGCAGATTGCCAAGGGCGGCGCTTACCGTTCCATCGCAGTTCTGCTCAGAACTTATGCCAGCATGGATCAGAATGCGATTTTCGGAAAAGTTACTTCCAAACTTACGGAAAAATACGGATTCTACAGTGAACCGGCAGGTACCGGCTCCGGCACGCAGCCGCCGTTCGATACCATTGCAGACTTTGCCAGAGGGTTCTCTCAGATTCCGGCAGACCTGCGCAGATGCCCGGAAAAGGTAATGGCTGCCATGGATGCTACCATGCCTTACCTGATCGTTAAGGGAATTCCGAAGAAGCCAAGCATTATGGGTTCCTGCAAAATCATGACCCACATGGCTGCATTCCTCAGCAACAAGCAGTATGACAAGTTCTACTTCCCGCACTTTAAGGAACTGCACCATATTTACGCAGAAAAGGGTATCTATATGTCCAACTTCCTGGAGCAGGATTGGACCAGATTTATCGATTCTCTGACCGAAATGCCCATGGGCACCAGATTCTACATGGAACAGGGTGATTTAAAACAGTTCAAGGATAAGCTGGGTAAGAAGTTTGTTCTCGGCGGATATTTCCCGATTTCGTATCTGAGAGCTTACGACAAGCAGAAGTGTATCGATAAAGCAAAGGAAGTCATCGATATTATGGCGCCCGGCGGAAACTGGTATTTCTGCTTCGACAAGACTGCGCAGACTCCCAACGACATTAACGTAGAGAATTACAGAGCGGTTATGGAATATGTTCTGGAGAACGGTCATTACGACAATGCTGGTCAGCCGGTGCAGACCGAGCTTACCAGAGAGGGAACGACCATTCACGGTTATGCGGATAAGTATCCTGCATTCCATTCCAAGTACATGCTCAGCTTTGACGAATACAAGAAAGAGTATCCGCCCATCAATGAAAAAGCGGAAGAACTGATGAAAAAAGCATACGAAAAGTATATCGCAAGACTTGGCTTCGGTACCGCATTCTAAAAAACTACCATCTTCCATTTTATCAATCTCCGTCCTGCAGTTTCCTGCTGCCGGGCGGAGAATTGTCTTTAAAACACCTGTTTTTTACGGAGGACCCGAAAATAAGCAGAATTCATCACCAACGCGGAGATGTGAAATATTATACTCGCAAACGAGGTAATTGTTCGCTATGTGGCGAACATTATCTTTTTATTTTGCGAATATCTCCGGTTTTTTGCAGCTTATTCAAGACGAAAAAACCGCGCGGTGTTAAACTACAAGAGTAATAATTCATCAGTAATTATCTTAAGGAGATATACTTTGAAAAAGGTCGGAATTGTCATGGGGAGCGACAGCGATCTCCCCGTAGTAAAAAAAGCAACAGATGTATTAAAAGAACTGCAGATTCCCTTTGAGGTTCACGTGTATTCCGCGCACAGAACTCCGGACGAGGCTGCAGTTTTTGCTTCTGACGCAAGAAAGAACGGCTTCGGCGTAATTATTGCTGCGGCAGGCATGGCAGCGCATCTGGCAGGCGCGATTGCAGCCAGAACCACGCTGCCGGTCATCGGAATCCCCTGCAAGTCCAGTGTGCTGGACGGCATGGATGCGCTGCTTTCCACGGTCATGATGCCTTCCGGAATCCCGGTGGCCACCGTGGCCATCGACGGTGCCAAGAATGCGGCACTGCTGGCAGCGGAGATCCTTGCCGTGGAGGATGCGGCTCTGGCGGAAGTGCTGGATGCCAGAAGAAAATCCGAGGCGGAGGCGGTTCTCGCCAAAGATGCCGCCATCGAAAGCAGGCTTTAAATCAGATTAAAATAATATAAGGAGATATTAAAATGAGCAATCTTGTTTATTCCGGAAAGACCAAGGACGTCTTTGCCCTGGAAAACGGCAACTATCTGTTAAAGTTCAAGGATGACTGCACCGGCAAGGACGGTAAGTTCGATCCGGGCGAAAACTCCGTAGGACTGACCATCGAAGGCGTAGGCGACGTAAATCTTCGTATGTCCATCTACTTCTTTGAAAAGATCAATCCCGCCGGCATCCGCACCCACTATGTAAGCGCAGACCTGGCAAACACTACCATGGAAGTTCTGCCCGCAAAGGTCTTCGGTCACGGACTGGAAGTCATCTGCAGAAACAAGGCGGTGGGCAGCTTTATCCGCCGTTACGGGGAATATATCGAGGCCGGTTCCGACCTTCCTTCCTACGTAGAAACCACCTTCAAGAACGATGCCCTGGGTGACCCGCTGGTCAACAAGGACGCTCTGGTTTGCCTGGGCGTAATGACAGACAAGCAGTACGACGATATTAAGGACATGACCCAGAAAATCACCAAGATCGTTTCCGACGACCTGGCGGAAAAAGGCATGGTTCTCTACGATATCAAGTTTGAATACGGATACGATGCGGACGGAAACGTAATGCTCATCGATGAGATTGCTTCCGGCAACATGCGTGTTTATAAGGATGGAGAATACATCGAACCCATGAAGCTCTCCGAACTGTTCTTTGCGTAATGGGCGGCTTCTTCGGCGCGGTCAGCAGCCGCGACATTGTATTGGATGTGTTCTTCGGAACAGACTATCACAGCCATCTCGGTACCAAGTGTGCCGGAATGGCTGTTTGGGATGAAAAAAAAGGTCTGGAGCGTCAGATTCACAACATCAGCAACACCCCGTTCCGCACCAAGTTCGATGAAGATCTGAAGACCTTCTCCGGCACCTGCGGTATCGGTTCCATCAGTGATTCCGACCCCCAGCCTCTGACCTTCCAGCTCCGCAACGGCCTGGTGGCCATGACCACCGTGGGCATCGTCAATAATGCGGAGCAGCTGGTAAAGGATTATTTCCTGGATAAGGGAAGATACTTTACCACTTTAAGCGATGGCAGCATCAACGTGACGGACCTGGTGGCCGGCCTGGTCAACGAGAAGGAAGACCTCGCC
>JAZUKP010000100.1:0-15504 GCA_045643345.1 Anaerovoracaceae bacterium
CGCACCCCCTACGGGGGCCAGTATTTCAGTTTTTCTTTCGGATAATGTCACCCTTCTGAACTCCCTCCGGAAGATTGATTTTTACATATTTCATGGGGTGAGAGGACCTCTCGATTTCCTCGTCCTCGTCGTTTAGGATGCTTTCTACGGTAAACTTTCTTCCCAGGCCGCCCGGAGTCAAAACCTCCAGTTCGTCCCCCTTGTTAAAGGCGTTGCGGGTTAGAATCTGTCCGTTTTCCGCCGCATTGCCCACATAAATCCAATCCCGCAGATAGCCCTGATCGTCCGGCGCCAGCTCGGAAGGCAGCCCCTGATAAAAACCGGTGCAGAACGGACGGTGAGAAACCGTATCCAGCTCCGCCCGTGCCTGAGCCGCCGTAATCTTTCCGTCCATCAGGCTGCGGTAGGCGTTGGCCACGGTGCCCACATAATAAGGTGTGCGCATGCGCCCTTCCACCTTAAAGGAAACCACGCCTGCGTCTGCCAGCTGCTGCAGGATATCCACGCAGCACAGCTCCTTGGAGCTTAAAATGGCCATGCCATGGTCGGATTCTTCCACCGGGAAATACTCTCCGGGGCGCTTTTCCTCCATCAGATAATAGTTCCAGCGGCAGCCCTGGGCACACTGGCCCCGGTTGCCGGAACGTCCGGTAAGAAAGGCGGAAATCATGCATCTGCCGGAATAGCTCATGCACATGGCACCGTGCACGAAAGCTTCCAGTTCCAGCTCTTTCGGCTTTTTTGCGGCAATTTCCGCAATCTTTTCAATGGAAAGCTCCCGGGCAAGCACAATGCGCTTGACTCCCATATTGTAATAGACCTCTGCGGCCTTGTAGTTCATGCAGTTTGCCTGGGTGGAAAGATGCACCTCCATCTCCGGGCAGGCCTCTTTAATGGCGGCGATTGCCCCGATATCGGAAACAATAATCGCATCGATTCCGATCATATAAAGGTTTTTCACGTAGGAACTCAATTTAGGGATTTCATCGTTGTTGGCAAAGGAATTGACCGTAACGTAAATCTTTTTCCCCGCCTGGTGCAGCTTATAGCAGGCATTTCCCAGAGATTCCAGGTCGAAGCCCACGTTTCCTGCCCGCAGCTGCATAAACGGTCCGCCCATATACACTGCATCCGCACCGTATTTGATGGCGGTTTCCACGCATTCCATATCACCGGAAGGCATTAAAAGTTCAATGTTCTTTAAATCCATACTCTTTTCATTTCAATTACTTCGCGCTCCGAACGGACGGTTTCCTTTCAGAGCAAAACCGCTTTCATTCTAATACAGACCCCCGGGCAAATCAAGTTGCCCGCAGAAAAAGAAGCAGGCAGATCGTCCTCCGCCCGCTTCAAATCTTTCCGCAGTTCTATTTCTCGATTAAGAAATCCAGGGTCCGATCGTTCCGGTCCATGGACAAAATCTGATCCGCCAGATATCCGCAGTCCAGGGAATAATCCTTTCGGTCCCAGAACATCAGATAACGGATAAAACGCAGCGTCTCCGAATAACGGTAAAAATCTTCATCCACATCCGCATCAGCCGCAAAGCAAAAGCTCTCCCGGGCCCGGAACGCATTCATTACCAGAATGGCAAAGTTGACCCCGGTATACTCCGGCAGAAAATCCCGGGAAGAAAAAATCATGTGATACATCTTCTGTTCCGCAAAAACGTGCTGCAGAATTCCCACCAGAATATCTCTGCTCAGCTCATTTTTTTCACTGTAATCCCGCATCAGATCACCCAGAAGTCCTGCCAGCGTATTTGCTTCTTCCCGGATCAGCTGCTCCGCAAAATCGTAGTAATCCACAAAATTTCGGTAAAAACTGCTTCTGCTGTACCCGGATTTTTCAATAATTTCAGACACGGATATTCTGTCGATGGACTTGTGCTCTAAAAGAGTCAGAAAAGATTTTTTAAATGCTTCCCTGGAACGCACTTTCATGGCAATACCTCCTCTTTTTTCGTGAAACAAAATGCCTGAAAATGTTCCATTTTGAACACTTCCCGGCGTTCTGATTCTATGAGAACGGACCATTTATTTGTACAATTTTATTATACAAGTTTTTAGAAATCAAGGAGGTTTTCTATGGGTAAATTAGACGGAAAAGTGGCGGTAGTTACCGGGGCAACATCCGGTATCGGCCAGGGAATTACCGAAGTGTTCCTGGAAGAAGGCGCAAAGGTCGTGTTCTGCGGAAGAAGACTGGATAAGGGTCAGGCCATCGAAGCTGCATTAAAAGAAAAGGGCTTTGAGGTTACCTTCATTCAGGCGGACATGACCGTAGACAGCGACGTGGAAATGCTTTTCGACAAGACCACTGAAAAGTACGGAAAAGTAGACATCTGGGTAAACAATGCGGGCATTATGCACATGGTACCCATCATCGCTGCAGACGTAGCCAACGATTGGGACGCCGTAATCAATCTGAACCTGAGAAGCTATTACGTTGCCACCAAGCTGGCAGCTACCAAGCTGACGCCGGGCGGCTCCATCATCAATATTGCCTCCATCGGCGGCAAGAGAGGAGCTCCGAACCTGGCATCCTACGGCGCATCTAAGGCAGCCGTCATCTCTCTGACCCAGACCGCAGCCTGCGAATTCGGCCCTACCGGCACCAGAGTCAATGCCATCCTCCCGGGTACCATTTTCTCGGAAATCATGCCCAGAGACGGTGAATTTACAGAGTATGCACTGCAGGGAATTCCGCTGGGAAGAGGCGGCGAACCCAGAGAAATCGGCACGGTGGCCGCATTCCTCGCCAGCAGCGAAGCATCCTTTATTACAGGCGAAGGCATTACCGTAGACGGCGGCTATACCGCAAAATAAAGCACCGAGACTGACTTCAACATAACAAAAGAGAGGCCGCTGCGTTCTTCGCATCGGTCTCTCTGATTTTTTGAAATTCTATCCGCTTTCCATGCAGCGCTTTCTGCCCTACACATTGAACAGGAAGTTGACAATGTCACCGTCCTGCATGACGTACTCTTTTCCTTCGCTGCGCAGGAAGCCCTTTTCTCTGGCCGCGCCCATGGAGCCGCCCACCTCGATAAACTTGTCGTAGGCGATGGTTTCTGCCCGGATAAAGCCCCGTTCAAAGTCGGTGTGAATTTTCCCTGCCGCCTGGGGTGCCTTGGTGCCCCGGCGAATGGTCCAGGCCCGGCATTCGTCCTCCCCTGCGGTCAGGAAGGAGATCAGGTTCAGCAGACTGTAGCTGGCTTTAATCAGCTGGTCCAGACCGGATTCTTCAATGCCCAGTTCCTCCAGGAACAGCGCTTTTTCATCGTCTTCCATCTCTGCCAGTTCGGCTTCCAGCCCCGCACAAATCACAATGCACTTGGAGCCCTCTTCGTCGGCAATCTTTTTTACCGCCTGCACATAGGCGTTGCTGTCCGCTTCAGACACTTCATTTTCCGCCACATTGGCCACGTAAATGACCGGCTTGTAGGAAAGAAGCCCCAGACTCTTGACAAAATCCTTATCGTCCTCGCCGATATCCATATTCCGGGCGTTTTTGCCGGTGCCCAGATAGTCGTAGATTTCTTCCATCAGATTGCAGGCCGCCAGTTGGCTCTTATCGCCGCCCTTCATGGAAGACCTGGCCTTGGCAATGCGCCGCTCCAGAATTTCCATGTCGGAAAGAATCAGCTCTGTGTTGATGGTATCGATATCTGCCGCCGGGTCGATGCGTCCGTCCACATGCACAATGTTTTCGTTATCGAAGCAGCGCACCACATGCACAATTGCTTCCACCTCGCGGATGTGACCCAGAAACTGGTTGCCCAGACCTTCGCCCTTGCTGGCGCCCTTAACCAGGCCCGCAATATCACAGAATTCGATGGTGGCGTACACCGTCTTTTTGGAATTGTAAATTTCGTGCAGCCGGGTAATCCGCTCGTCCGGAACGGTTACGATGCCCACATTGGGTTCGATGGTGCAGAAAGGATAGTTGGCCGCCTCTGCCCCCGCTTTGGTAATGGCGTTAAACAGTGTGGACTTTCCCACGTTGGGGAGTCCCACGATACCGAGTTTCATATATTAAGCCTCCTTGATACACTTACATCTGACAGATAATTATACCAAATTGCGCGTATAATCTCAACAAAACAAAAACTCCGTTTCGAGAAGAAGCGGAGTCTTTTTACTTTTTATCCAGCCAGTTCAGCGCTTGATTCTAATAGAGTCTTGAACAAAAATTCATACAAAGACGTATAATCTTCTTCGACATCAGCTTTACTTAAAGCATCTATGTACTCCTTTTTGTTCTCAGCTTTTATGTATAACGGAGAAATGTGGCTGGCAACCAGCTGCAGATTCATAAACGCACGAAGCGTTCTTCCATTCCCATCCTGGAACGGATGAATTACCGTCAGTTGATGATGGAGCTTAAACACCTTCTCTATGTACTCACTTATTTTCATCCCAGATCTTCTAACAAAAAGATCCTTCCACTCATTTTCTAAATTGAGCAATTCCGGAATTACTTCTGAATAGTCTATCGTTTCGAACTTGGCGCCAAGCACCAATGGATTTGTTGATCTAAATGAGCCACCATAATCAGGATTAGGATAATGCGAGAATAATTTGTTGTTTAAACCAGCTATGTCAAATATCGAAAACTTCTCCTTTTGCGGAGATTTCAATATTTCTTGATACATAACATAATGACCGGCAATAGACATATACACTTCATTTTTTTCATCTTCTGAACAGTATTGACTGTTTTGGAGATTTAACCGTAAGTCTGTAACAATTTCAGACGCCTGTTCAATACTTACATCCACACCTTCTATACGGCTATCATTATAAATATAGTTATTTTGAAATATATATCGAGCATGATCATTTGTTGTAAATGCTAGTTGTTGCTCGTAGCTGTCAATCAAATCTTCATACAACTTTAAGTAGTTATATCCAGCCTCAATGCGCTTTTTATCGGGCCTATATTGCCTTTTTCTATGCTCCAAGCTGTATCCAGATGTATCCCCATCAATAACATGGAAAGTGTAAGCAAGCCTGTTCAAACAAGCCTCAAAGCTCACTCCAAAAAAGTTAGCAATTTCTAATACTCCATCAAAACTAACATATCCATTCTTTGAATGCTTCTTGATTTGCTTCTTCATTTCAGCCCGAGGCATTAGAACAGCTGCCGCAAAGCTATCAGCAAACCGCTCAACATTGTTTTTTTGACCAATCGGGCACGCGACATTCAAATCACAATCTCTGAAATGATGACATAATTCATGTGCAGCAGTAAATCTTTGTCTCGTGATTGGTCTATTGATATTGATGCCTACTATAGCAATGTCAGATTCATTTTCAGCAGGAATATATACACCTTCCAACCCTTTAAAATTTCTCAGTGAAAAGACTATATTTTCAATCTTAAGCATTTCAAAAGGATTAATAGGAAACACCATCTCCCTGTTGGAATAATAGTATCTCAAATAATCATCGGCCATTTCCTCTGCAGAATTGTAGCTTTTAACATTCTCACGGAAATCTGTCATTATTATTTAGCTGATCCTTTCATCGCCTCTTTAAATTTCATTAAACTTAAAATCTCCGCCTGGTCTTCATCACTAAGTTTTTCGAAACTTCTTGCAAATAGCGTTGTTGGTTCACTGATAACGTCTTTATTAAGCAATTCATCAGAAGACACCCCAAACAAAGAACTAAGTTTGGATAATTCATCAACATGAACTTCTCTCTTCCCTAATTCCATCAGAGTATATGTTGTTCTTTTAATTCCAAGATAGTTCGCCACGTATTCTTGTGACAAGTGAAGCTTATTCCTAAACTCTCGTATCCTTTCATTCAATCCTTCCATTTTGCATTCCTCCCATCTTTTCTCTTTCTCGAATTATATTATAATCATTTTGTCAAATTATTCAACGCATAATGTTAAATTTTATAACATTATGTGTATTTAAAACCGCGCAAACAAAGACCACACCGGAGATTTCTCTCTGATGTGGTCTTTGCCCTTATAGGTAATCCGTATAATCTACGTTTTCAACTTCTTTGCGGAGAATAACCGAAACATCTCTGTCAAAGACCGAATACACGCGGCTCTTTTGGGCGTCTTCGATTGCTTCATCTGGTATTCCAAGTTGCTTATATATAAGCCCTAAAAGAATCAGTCTCAAAACGCGGCTCATGGCGAATATTTCAGGAAAGGACGGCTCCCTGTATTCTGCATCGTTATA
The DNA here is from genome assembly GCA_045643345.1 of Anaerovoracaceae bacterium. Lineage (GTDB taxonomy): Bacteria > Bacillota > Clostridia > Peptostreptococcales > Anaerovoracaceae > RUG13409. The sequence continues at coordinate 6,209 of JAZUKP010000100.1, forward strand.
ATGTGTAAAATAGTTTCGGGCTTGATTAATATTTTCCGAGATTCCGTCTATTGAATCAGCACCTATCTTCAATGCGCCATTCAACTGCAAAATAGCATCCTTCACAAAAAAGGTCAGCGGCAAAAACTTTCGTTTTGCTATTTTGGCATCTGCCAAAGATCGGGCTTCGGTTTCTCTGTACGTGTTTTCATACAAATCAATCGCCTGCACTAAATTCAGAAACTCATTTACCCATGTTGATCTACTTCTGATTATTTCATAATACAAAGCAGAAATAAACTTATGAGAGTATAATTCACCCCATTTATCCCAAATAGTCTGAATGTCATTTTTTACTATTGCTGAAGTTACAAAGAACGGCTCATCGACGGCTTTATAGGTGTCCTCTGAATTAAACACCATCTTAAAATCACAACAAGAAGGTGGGTATTCCTTCGACGTTTCAGCATCAGAAAGTTCTATATCATGAAAAGGCAAATAGCCATCTGCAAAATACAGAAACAAATTCCTTGCTTCGGCGATTTTTTCTCGTGCTGTTTTCAATGACACCGGTGAATCAAATTCAAAGGATAACGTCGGGACTGAAACATATTCAACCCGTTCACATCCAAATGAATGCCTCAAAGCGCGTGAGATCGTAAGCGTCCCCACATCATCTTTTACGGTAAAATCGTCCGGGAAGCAGTATTTGAGCATATACGGATTTTCTTTACTAAAGCTATGGATATCGGCAAACTGCCTTTCTGAGAAAAACCAATATATTTCCGGCAATTCCATTGTTGCAGCGGTTATTGCTCCATCATCTTTGATTTTTCTTCCGATGATTATTTCTGATGCCTCAACTTTGATTGTTACAGAAAAACCGCTTTCGCAGCTCTTATAGGAGCAAAGAATATATGAATTCATCAAAGATACGCCAATGCCGTCTATAACGCCAATTATCCGGTACTGCTTCAAGAAATTGAGCTGTCGTGACAACTCATATTCCAATCTTCCGGAAACAATGATTTTTGTTCCGTTGTCAATTACTGTTCCCTCAAATGGAATGACCGCCGTATCAGTCAATATTTCAAAATCCCCAACCTTTTCGGTTATGTCTTTGATATCATTCAAACCTATCACCTCTTAAAAGCACGACCACACCGGAGACTTCTCTGATGTGGTCATTGCTTTCAGTAAAGCATTTTACTGCAAATAGTTGTTCAATACCTCTGCCGTCTTACCTTGCAGGGCTTCAAGCTGTTTTTCTGCTTCGGCAATCTTTGCTTCAAGCACAGCAACTTTAGCTACAACTTCATTTTGTTTAGTTATATCCGGAACATAGAAACTTATTCCCTGAACACGGTCAATAGATGCTCTGTATGTTCTGGAAAAGCCCATTTTTTTACCTTCGCTTTCAAGAACATGCGCAAGGTATTTCGGATTAACCTCATCGGTTTTACAGCGAAGCACACCGCAATGATCTGTTGGGTAAAACTGATTTTCTCTCGGCATGAAGTTTACAAGCCAATCGCCATCAATACCCCACAAAACAGAATCGAGCGAAAAATCCGTAATCAAAAGCTCATCTACATATCCAAACGGCTCAAATACATTTGCGCTATATACCGGTATACTGCCATTTTCGACAAGTTCTTTATTAAGCACGCGCTGTCCAATAGAAACGATGAATTTTTCGCTATTTGCAAGGCTTAGCTTAGCCCCACTACTGGAAATTGCCTCAAGCTCATTGAATAAATCTTCAATCTTCTTGCGGTAATCCTCAATACTCATTCGGGTGGTATTATATTCCGCATCAATCTTTTCGCATTCAGAGATAATTTGTTCTTGAATATCAAGAGGAGGAACAGGAATAGGAATATACCCAATTTGATTTGACAAATTGTTTATATTGCTACCGCCGCTTTCATTTCTTATCAACAGTCTTACATCACTACTGTTTAAATTATAATATAAATACTGAGGCATACAAATGCTACTATCGGAACGTAGCATTCCCATAAATCCGCCTGCAAAATAATCTGTGTCCTCCTTAATAAATGCTACCTTTCCCACATGTTTCTTGCTTCCACTTGAAAAGCAAATAAACACGTCATTTTTCTTCAATTTTTTATCAGCCGGGAATGATTTTGTTTCCTTAACATAAATCTGTTTTACAATATCGAATCTTCCATCAAGCGTTATATTATCCGCTGTTAAGACAACATTCTGAGTAGGACTATATTCTTGATCCTCCTTATCATAAGTAACGCCTTTGATAATTGACACAAAATCTTGAAGTTTTTTCAGTTCGTATTTACTTTTGATAATTATTTTTTTTCCATTGTTAAGCCTTATGGCTTTGTTGAAACTCAATCGAGAATAATCGAGTATGTCCTTTGTATCTACAACTGAACCGAAATCAGCCTGATCGGCTGTAAAATACGGGACTATGCTATTAAAGGACTGACGAATCGCATGCGCGAGTGTGCCTTCCTGTTCTCTGTTGGCATCATCATACATCTTGCCACCGGGAGTGATAATTTGAATGCCCTCGTTGCCTTTTCGGTTCGACCAATCATAACCAAGAAATTTTTTTTGCTCATTATTATCGGCAGGAGCCTTGATGATAACGGTTTTCTGATTATACACAAGCGCAAAATAAAACAGCTTTTCGGCTTCAATGCTGCGTATATAATCATAAAGCTTTTCAAGATAAAGCTCTTTTTGCTTATCCTCAGAAAGCGCTTTATATGCTTTTGTTTTTTGAAGGTTCTTTGCCTCTGCAGAATCCTCAAAGGCAAGGCAGTACATTTTGAAATACTCGATATCGTTCAGCTCGTTAAGAGATAAAGATTTTTTCAAAAAGTCATTGTAATTATCCATATCCTGCTCAATCTGAGCTACATACAAATCAAATATTTCTTTATCCTGCCATTCGATCAGTTCCTTACCGCTGAGTATCGCATCAACGCTGTCCGCAGCCATATCCATTTTCTTTGGCGGCTCATTAAACTTTTCAAGAAACATTACAACAGTATTTGTGCCCGTTGCGCCAAAAGTCTTTGAACCGAAAGCCACAATGCCACGAATATAGAAATTTTTCAAAAGCTGCTCGCGTGCACCGATATAGCTTGCACTGTCATTGGAAAGAATAGAACTTGGCAAAATAACGGCTGCAATTCCCTTAGGCTTCAAAAGCTGAGCAATACGCTCAACAAACAAAGTCTCTATTTCACCACCATTAAGACCAATTTTATCTAACAGCTCAAATTGATTGTTTTTAAGTTGAAGGTGCTGTTTGAAGTCCTTCACAGAATATGGAGGATTTGCAACAAGAATATCAAAGATTCCGTTTTCTATCTGTTTATCGGGTGCGTTTTCAAGACCGTCGCCGAAAATGATATTACCTTCACCGGCACCGTTCATAAATAACGAAATCTTCGCAACACGGGCAAGGCGGTAATCCTTTTCAATGCCGAAAATATGATCTCTTACCCAAGCATTATTTCCGTCTGTTTTTGCAAAATAGTTGATTGCTTCAACCGCTTCGGTCAGGAAGTGCCCCGCACCACAAGCATAGTCAATCACTTTGGGATAAATTGTGCCTCGCTCAGAACTTACCATACGTTCAACAGGAAGGCTGTCCCAAATAAATCTTGTGATCGGCATCGGCGTAAAGAACTGTCCTTCATTCTGCTTAAATCCTTTGTTCAGAAGCTGCTCAAACAAATCTCCAAGAATTTGATGCTTTGAAGGATAAACAATTCTGTATTTTTCAAATAGCTGAACCATTTCTACCAAAATCTTGCCATTCTGATAGAACAGTTCTTCATTATGGACGTCTTTGAAAGCAAAGTCATTGTTGGAGTAAAACTTCAAAATACGAATTGTATTCCGCAGGTCTTCAATCGCTTTCTTTCTCTGACTGCCGGTATAATTACTGAATAGCCATTCCGGATAATCGGCTGATACATAGAAAATCTTTTCGCGCATGAATGTTTCCATACCGTCGCGGTGTAGCCTTTGCAAACGGTCTTGAAGCGTTTCATAAGTATCAGTACCTTGCTTATATTGAAATTCTACTTCGTCATTTTCGCCTTTTGTGATTTCATCAACGAGCTTACAGATAAAGAGCGCAATCAATCTGTTAAAGGCGTTTTCTTTGTCGCTGACATTGTTATGTCGAAGTATTTCCTCAAATCGATTTACGATTTTATCTTCCGGTGTGAAATCCTTCAAATCCTTCTTTAACAAAGGCTTCACTCCGATTTTATACGCGACGGAATCATCAGAGAAAATAAGGTTCTCATGGATCTGCAAAAGATAGGTTTCTTTCCATGCTTCGTATCTTTCCGGTGTAGTATGCGCGTCAGCGAAAAGCTTTATCGACTTATCTTTTTTAGCAAGAAGGACTATATTAGCATCGTCTGTGCAGTTAATAGTTGGCGCCTTATAGACAATCTCACCGTCGATAAAATCAGAAGCATAAAGGACAAGCCATTTTGTGGCCTGCTCCTGCTGCCAATAAGAAAAGAGTTGTGCGCCATCATTTTTTGTATCTTTTAATGCTTTATCATATTCTTTGCCCCAGGTCTTGCATTCGATTATGAAAAGCATAGAACCGTCTGTATCAGTAACACAAATATCAGCTCGTCCGCTTTTTGCATCGTGTCCGAGATGCCATTCTTTTTCAAGCTCAATATGTTCAGGTCGATATCCCTTTTCAAGAAGTCGGTCAACACATTCAAACACGACAAAATTTTCCGGTGCATCAAAGCCGGTATTTCTGTCCCGCCCCTTGATTTGCTCCGGATAAACGAGCTTGTTTGCACCATATTCAACGCGCATTACAGCACCTGATGCAGGATATGTTTTTTCATAACACCCTCCACCCGGTACAAAATTCATTTTTAATAGAGCTTCACCAAAGCTTGTTTTGTTGAACATGGCTTCCTGTCCTCTCGTGGTACGTATTTCCAATTAGCAGAATACCGGTAAGCAGTTTTGCCTACCGGTATCGCATGATTCTGTTGCTGTATGACTGTTACCGGTCATGTCGTATTGAACTCTTTTCAAATGGCTTTACGCCATTTTTACGCCATTTCGGCGTGGACTTATATGTTTCCTCATAGAGATATGTAAATCGCAATTACGAAAAAGCACGCTATTTCAAGGCTTTATCGACTTATATTGATTTACATGGACTTTTGAAACAAGGCTCGTGTATTACGATACCGAGTTTCATATATTAAGCCTCCTTGATACATTTTGCTTTGACAAATTATTATATCAAATTGCGGCTTTTATCTCAAAACATTTTCCCCGTATCCGTACTTTTCCACCACAAAATCCAGATCCTTGTCGCCCCGGCCGGAAAGATTGACCAGAATGGATTCCGGCGCACCCTTTTCCCGGGCCTCCCGGATGGCAAAAGCCAGCGCATGGGCGCTTTCCACCGCAGGGATAATGCCCTCGCATCTGGACAGCAGGAACAGGGCTTCGATAGCCTCTTCGTCGTCCACGGTCACGTAATTGACCCGCTTCTGATCGTGCAGGAATGCGTGCTCCGGACCGGCGGCAGGATAATCCAGACCGCTGGCGTTGGAATATACCGCTGCCGGCTCTCCGTTCTGGTCCGCCAGCATATAACTCTTAAACCCATGCATAACACCTGTCGTTCCGTAGGTGATGCTTGCCGCATTGTCCCCCAGCGCAGGCCCTCTTCCCAGAGGTTCCACCCCGTAAAGCTCTACCGGGTCCGCCAGGAAAGGCACGAACATGCCGATGGAATTGGAGCCGCCTCCCACGCAGGCCACCACCTTGTCGGGAAGATGTCCGGTCATATCCATAAACTGTTCCCGGGCCTCGTCGCCCACCACCTTCTGAAAATCTCTGACCATCAGCGGGAAAGGATGGGGACCCGCCGCCGTTCCGATGCAGTAGATGGCATCCTTGTATTCCTTTGCATAGGCCCGGAAAGCCGCATCCACGGCCTCTTTTAAGGTTTTGTTTCCCTCTTCCACGCAGATGACCCGGGCGCCGAGAATCTTCATTCTGGTAACGTTAGGCGCCTGCTTTGCAATATCCACAGCACCCATATAAATATCGCATTCCAAACCGAAATAGGCTGCGGCAGTGGCCAGCGCAACGCCATGCTGCCCGGCTCCGGTCTCCGCAATCAGCTTTTTCTTGCCCATATATTTTGCGAGAAGCCCTTCGCCCATGCAGTGGTTCAGCTTGTGGGCCCCGGTGTGGTTCAAATCCTCCCGTTTCAGATAAATCTGGGTGCGGCCCAGCAGATTGGAAAGATTCTGGCAGTGATAAACCGGCGTAGGTCTGCCCTGAAAATCCTTGCGGATCCTTCGAAGTTCTGCAATAAACTGAGCGCTCTGGGCGATGGTATTGTACCCTTCCGCGTACTCCTCGAAAGCCTTTACCAATTCCGGGTCATCCAGATAGTTTCCGCCGTAGGGCCCGAAATAACCCTTCTGATCCGGATACTCTTTCAAATAGTTGTCGAAATCTCTGTACTTGTTCATTTGTTCCCCTTTCCGGGACGAAAAAAGCGTCCCTGTCCAATACGATACGGGACAAAGACGCTGTGCTTCTCTGCGGTGCCACCCGAATTGCCTTGCTGCCATCACAGCCGGCCTCTCATTCAGTATGCCTCAAAAGTCCATTCCTCCGCTGCCCTGCAGCCGCGCTTCCACCGTCCGCGGCTCTCTATCTGCAAAACCTTGCGGGATACTACTCTTTCTCATCGGCAATAATTATTAAATTATCGATATATTAATACCGGAAAACGCAGTTGTCAATTCAAAAATATACTTTTTTCTGCGATTGATAATCACCCGTTCTGCGTTTTCTGCGCTTCGCTTCTTTTCTTCAGGTAAATATACCCCGCAATGCCAAGAATAATGGTGCACACCGAAATCACCTGCGCCTGACGGAAGCGTCCGATCCACAGAGAATCCGTGCGAAGACCCTCCACGAAGAAACGCTCCACGGAATACAAAACGGCGTACAGGCAGATGATCTGCCCGGAAAAGCTCCGCTTGTTTTTGTCGAACCAGAGCAGGAACAAAAACAGCAGGAAACACCAGAGCGATTCATACAAAAAAGTGGGGTGCACAAATTCTCCGTCGCAGTAAATGGCCCAGGGAAGATCCGTGGGACCGCCGTGGGCTTCGGAGTTAAAGTAATTGCCCCAGCGGCCGATCGCCTGCCCGAGCACGATGCCCTGCACCGTTAAATCGATCCAATCCAGGGGCTTCTCCTTCCAGATCAGCAGGCAGATCAGACCTACGCCCACACCGCCGATAATGGCGCCGTGAATGGCCAGCCCGCCGGAACGGATGTCCAGAATCTTATGCCAGTCGCCGGCATAGTTTTCCCACTCAAAAATAACGTAGTAAAGTCTGGCACCGATAACCCCGCAGGGAACGCCCCAGAGGACGAAGTCCAGGGTCCGCTCCGGGTCGATGCCCCGGGTAGGCGCCTTTTTGTACAGCACAAAAAAACCCGCCACAATACCCAGGGTGAGCATAATCCCGTACCACATAATATCCAGTCCGCCAATCAGCGGCACCCCTTCCGGAATGGTAAAGGCTACCCTGTCGGGAACCGGCAGAAAAGGAGTTCTGTTCACAGCTCTCTCCTTCCTTCCATTGCTTTGGACAAGGTGACCTCGTCCGCATATTCCAAATCCGCTCCCACGGGAAGACCGTGGGCGATACGGGTGACCTTAATGCCCGCGGGCTTGATCAGCCGGGCGATGTACATGGCCGTAGCTTCCCCCGCAATATTGGGATTGGTGGCAAGAATCACTTCTTTTACTTCGTCATGCTCCTGCAGACGCACGATTAAAGAGCGGAGATTGATATCCTCCGGACCGATGCCGTCCATGGGGGAAATGGCTCCGTTCAGCACGTGATACTGACCGCGGAATTCCCGCACCCGCTCCATGGCGGAAACGTCCCGGGGACTTTCCACCACGCAGATGGAAGTCTTGTCCCGGCTGCTGTCCGCGCAGATGTCGCACACGTCCTTGTCCGTCAGGTTTCCGCAGACGCTGCAGAAATGCATGATCTTTTTTGCATCGGTAATGGCGCCGGCCAGAGAAGACACCTCCTCTTCCGGCAGAGATAAAATATGAAAGGCCAGCCTTTGTGCAGTTTTACCGCCGATTCCGGGAAGCTTGGAAAGCTCGGAAATCAAGCGGTTTAAGGGTTTTGCGTATCCTTTCATATTAGAATCCCAGGCCCATGCCTCCGGTTACAGCATTCATCTTGGTTTCGGACATTTCGTCCACCTGACGCATGGCTTCGTTGCATGCCGCAACGATCAGATCCTGCAGCATTTCCACGTCGTCCTGTGCAACTTCCGGATCGATGGTTACGCTGACCATCTGATGCTTGCCGTTGGCAACTACTTTTACGGCGCCGCCGCCTGCAGTAGCTTCCACTTCCGTGGCTTCTATTTCTTCCTGTACGGCCTGCATTTTTGCCTGCAGTGCCTGCAGCTGTGCCATCTGTGCGGCATTGCCGCCGCCAACCTTGGGCTTCTTGCCCGCTTTCATTCCTTTACCCATTGATTAATTCTCCATATAAACTGAATGTCTGAGCTTTAACTATTTTTACGGTAACGATTTTTCCGATCAGTTCTTCCGGACCGGGGAAATCCACCGTCATATTGCTTTCTGTTCTGCCCGTAAAAACCTCTTTGTTGGTCTTGCTGGGCCCTTCCACCAGGACCGGCAGCACCGCATCCTGATATTTTTTGGACTTTTCTTCCTGAATTTCGTGGATGGCATCGATTAGCCGGTTGAAGCGCTCGTGCTTAACCTCTTCCGGAATCTGATCTTCCATTTTTTCCGCCGGGGTATCCTTGCGGACGGAGTAAATAAAGGTGAAAGCGCTGTCGTAGCGCACCTTTCGCACCAGATCCAGTGTGCCCTCAAAATCCTCCTCCGTTTCTCCCGGGAAGCCCACGATAATGTCCGTGGAAATGGCGATGTCCGGACAGGCCGCCCGCAGCCGGTCAATCTTATCGAAGTACCAGGCCCGGTCGTAATGGCGGTTCATTTCCTTTAAGACCCGATCCGATCCGCTCTGCACCGGCAGATGAATCTGCCTGCACAGATGCTTCAGCTGTCCGAAGCAGGCGATTAAATCATCGGAAATATCCTTGGGATGAGAGGTCATAAAGCGGATGCGCTCGATGCCCTCGATCTTGTCGATTTCCCGCAGCAGTCCCGCAAAATCCACGTTCAGGCTGCCGTCCGGCAGAATCCCGGGCAGGTCTTTTTCGAAGTG
>JAZUKP010000101.1:0-10699 GCA_045643345.1 Anaerovoracaceae bacterium
GGTAAGAAGCGCGCAGCGCAGCGGCGAAGAACGGGCAGAAAACCCCAATCTGATCATCGGCCGGAATCCGGTGGCGGAGGCCATCAAGGCGGGCCGTAGCATCGACAAGGTTCTGATGCAGAAGGATGCCCAGGGGTCCGCGTTAAAGATCGCCAAGCAGGCCCGGGAAGCCGGACTGCAGGTGCAGTACGTGGATAAGGCGGTGCTGGACCGCCTGGCACCGGGACGTCCCCATCAGGGCGTGGCAGCCTATGCCGCAGCTCACTCCTACGTGGACGTGGAAGATATTATTGCAGCAGCCAGAGCCCGGGGCGAAGACCCGGTGGTGGTCATCTTGGATAATCTGGAAGACCCTCACAATCTGGGTGCCATCATGCGCAGTGTGGACGGTGCGGGTTTCCACGGGGTGATTATTCCCAATCGCAGATCCGTGTCCCTGACCGAAACCGTGGCCAAGGCCAGTGCCGGCGCCATCGAATACGTGCCCGTGGCCAAGGTGTCCAACCTGTCCCAGACCGTGGATTATTTAAAATCCGAAGGTCTTTGGATTGCGGCGGTGGATATGGACGGTCAGCCCTACGACAAGGCGGACTTGAAGGGTCCTCTGGCCATTATCATCGGTGCGGAGGGTGCGGGAGTTTCCGAGCTCATGCGCAAAAAGGCGGACTTTATCGTGTCCATTCCCATGCGGGGGCAGGTAAATTCCCTGAACGCCAGCAACGCGGCTGCCATCATTTTGTACGAAGCACTGCGCCAGAGGCAGTAGACGGAGGACGGCCATGGAGATGACCATCGAAGAGGTCCTGGAAAAGTATAAGGATCTGGTGCGTGCCAAAGCAGGCCTGTACTTTATGCTGGGTGCGGAAAAGGAAGACCTGATTCAGGAAGGAATGATCGGTCTGGTAAAGGCTTACAACACCTACGATCCTTCCCGGGGAGCTTCCTTTAAAACCTTTGCGGAGCTTTGCATTACCCGGCAGATGATTTCCGCGGTAAAGGCCGCCGGCCGGCTGAAGAACGCGCCGCTGAACGAGGCCCTGTCCCTGGACAGTCCGGAAAGCGATGCGGAAAATGCGCCGCCTCTGGGAGAAATTCTGGCGGCGGGCTCCGATTCCGACCCGGAAAGCCGGCTGCTCTTTCAGGAATTGATGGACCTTCTGCGCAGTCCGGGGAACGGATATTTCAGTGCCTTCGAGCAGGAGGTGCTGCATTTGCTGCTGGAAGGCCATAAGTACAAGGAGATTGCTTCGCTTCTGGGAAAGACGCCAAAGCAGGCGGATAATGCCATTCAGCGCATCCGTCTGAAGATTCAGGCACTTTTATAGAATATTTCCGGAAACTTTTGCAGAAAAAGTGCAGTTTTTGTTGACTTGTGAGGATTTCAAAAGTATAATAATTGGCGTCGCGTAGAGTTGCGGCGCAAATATGCTGCTCTAGCTCAGTCGGTAGAGCACCACATTGGTAATGTGGAGGTCGGCAGTTCGAATCTGCTGGGCAGCTCCAAAAGAAACACTCGCAGTCGTGCGGGTGTTTTTATTTTGCTTGTGCGGCGTTTTTGTACGCATTAAAATAGGGCAGAAGGCTTTGCCGGAAAGGAACGAATATGATTAAGGAATATATCTGGGGTACGGAGGACTGGATTTACCAGGACAGTAAGCTGCTCATTAAAGTAATCGACGCAAAACAGCCGCTTTCGGTGCAGGTGCATCCGGACGACGCATACGCCCGGCGGGTGGAGAAGCTGCCCAACGGCAAAAAAGAGATGTGGTACATTCTGGAGTCTGCTCCCGGCGCATTCCTCTACTGCGGCTTTAACCGTCCCATGGACAAAGAGACCGTGCGGGCGGCGGCGCTGGACGGGTCCATCGAGCAGTACCTGAACAAGATCGAGGTGCACCCCGGCGACCTGATCAAGATTCCGGCGGGCACGGTGCACGCCATCGGGGCGGGCATTAAGCTGCTGGAAACCCAGCAGAACTCCACCATAACTTACCGCCTCTACGACTATAAGCGGGTGGATGCCGAAGGCAAAGAAAGAGAACTGCATCTGGACAAGGCTCTGGATGTGATTGACTGCAGCGTATACGGCAGCGATGCTCCCGCGGTAAAAGAATTCTCTTTGTTCTAGCGCAGCCAAAATGACTGCGTACTCACTTTTGGGCCGGAAACGTTAACTTTTATTAAGGTTTCCCTTGTTTTTCGTTTTTCTGTGTGGTAGAATCACCCCTGATTAACTAGGATAAAAAGTGAGAATGTTCGAGTATAATATTTCGCTTGCCGGAGTTCCGATTGCGGTAAATTGCAATTATCCTTTTGCAGCGTTTGAAGAATTCCGTACAAAGGAAGAAGCAATAGAAACGATTAAAGCGAATCCGGTATCGTTTTCGGATCTGCAGAATTCCCCCGGGGCTGAAGAATCCCGGGCGTCCGAGTTTATGCAGCTGTTGGGAGATACCGGCAGCAGCCTGCTGAAATACAGCCGCTGTATTTTTCACGGAGCCGCCTTCTTTTGGAAAGGAAAAGCCTGGATTTTCACCGGGCCCTCCGGCATCGGCAAGACCACGCAGTACGTGCTCTGGAAATTGCTGTTCGGCGACGAACTGCAGATTATCAACGGTGACAAACCGATTCTGGAGTTTCGGGAAAACGGGCGGGTGTGGGTGCACCCCTCGCCTTGGAAGGGCAAGGAAAATATGGGTACCGACCGGTCTGCACTGCTGGGCGGAATCATTCTTTTAAAGCAGGGCACGGAAAACCGGGTGAGAAAACTCTCGCCTGCGTCGGCGGCAAAAGCTCTGTATCTGCAGTTTTTGTTTGCAGACCGCAGTGCGGAAAGTGTGGATTTGGTCTGTTCGCTGGAGAACAGGCTGCTGGAAAGCTGTCCGGTTTGGGAAATGGTCAATCAGGGCGGCAAAGAATCGGCCGAACTGATCCACGAAGTATTACGGAATTGGGAAGAACATGCAATATAAGGTCAGAAGCGGCATTGTATACCGAAAAATTGCCGAAGAACATTTTTTGATTGCCTGCGGTGATGCCGTCCGGATCTGCCCCGCAATTCAGCAAATCAATCCCGGCGCCGCCTATTTCTGGCAGCTGCTGGAAAAAGAGACGGATTCGGAGCGGGTTTTAAGCCGCGCAGCGAAAGAATCCGGTGCGGACAAAGAAACGCTGCGCCCCGGATTGGAGCAGTTCTTGCAGGCGTTGGAAAGCAGAAAGTACATCAGTTCCGAAAATTCGGACGATTAAGATAAAAACGCGGAGGAGGAATCTTCCGATACAAATAAGGGAATGGAGACGGAAAATGAAAGGATTTAAAAAATTCACGGCACTCATTCTTGCTCTTTTGATGATAGTAAGTGTCAATCCCCTTTCGGTTTTTGCCGGAGGACCGGACAAGGCCCCGAAGGATAAGGGCCCGAAAGCCGAGGCCCCGAAAGCAGAACCGGTAAAGGCCGAAAAGAAAAAAGACCCGCAGGCCGTCGGAAAAACGGTTATATTCTCCGCTTCGGAGAGTACGGTTTTCTACAAAAAGGATAAGATGGATGCGCAGACCAAAACCTATGACGCAGCGTCTTTGATGTACGTGGATGCGACGGTAAAATCCGTGTCCGAGACCAAAGACGGGGCAGTATTCTACAAGCTGCAGACCAAGGGGGCCGGAAACAAGAACAAGGTAAACCTGGAACCCTACTGCTTTGTGCTTGCGGACTGCGTGCAGCTGACTGATAACAGCGACCCGATTCAGGAACTGAAGGCAACTGTCGGCAAACAGAAGCTGACGGTGCTGGGCAGACTGCCGAAGGATACCTCGCTGCGTGTTTCTTTGGCGGATACAAAGAAGTATGAAGCTGCCATGGAAACTGCGGGAGATATTTTATCCTGCTACGATATTACATTGAAGAATAAGGGTGTGGAAATTGAGCCCCTTACGCCGGTTTTGGTAAAAATCGAGAACTTTGTTTCTCCGAAGGAACCGGTTCGGGTTTACCATATCCTGAATGAAGATCCGGAAAACTTCAGCTATATTTCCGCAGAAGAAATCGTTTACGACAAGAATTCCAAGACGCTTTCCTTCCTTGCGGACGGTTTTTCTTCTTACCTTGTCCTGACAGACGATGAAATCGTTGCTGCCATCAATGCGGGATTGCATCTCGCAGACAGCCAGCCCATGAAGATTTATAAGGCGGAAGAAAAAAATAAGGTGGTAACTCATACGGAAGTAACCGGAAAAGTGGCAGACGTCAGCCTCGGCGGCACCATTTTTACAAATTACTTCTATTATGCCGCCGTAGCGAAGGATCCCGAGGTTCCTTTCTCGAATGCCGCCACTTACCAGGCCCATCTGGTTCAGGTATATAAGGATGCATACGATGCAGCTTACGAAAAGACTCCGGATGATGCCGCGGCTTCTGCGGCAGCGCTTCAGGCCGTCAAGAAGGTTTGGGATTACTATCTTGCGGACCTGTACGACCCGGAATATGCATGGATGAACGATACCGACTACTACAAGCATTATACTCCCAACAGTATGGGTGATAATGGTTTTGAGTGGCCGAAATCCAACAACAACTATTCCTCCTTCCATTATGATGATACGCTGGACAGCGAAAAGATTCTGCCGCTGGAATACAATTTCCTGGAAGGCGGCGTAGACTACAGCCAGTTTGTTTCGAAACTGAATAAAACCGCTACTGCGGTTGCGGCGGGAGATGCCAACACGGAGCGTAAGTACGACATTGCCATTACGGCGGATGCCCAGGCAAAAGTCAGCGCCCCGGTGGTTATGATTTTCCAGCTGCAGACGGCCTGGCAGCTTTTTGATCTCGAACATGCAAACAAGCTGAAGGCAGCAGATAAGAATTCAAAATATATTGACGATAACACAGAGGTCGGTGCGGTAGCAAACAGCACGGAAATGGCAACGCTTTACGATGTGAAGCATGCGCTGATTGATTTCGTGGATTACATGAAGACAAATTATCCCGGAAACAATCTGTTCCTGGGCTTTACCGAGACCAAGCACGATCAGTCCTCCGGAATGCTTCATACCGGGTCGCAGGTTACCAACAACGAGACACTGCTGGAAAACGCTCTGATTACCTGGGATACCTTCGGCAACTGCGAACACGTCCACTATGATTCCGAGGCGCTGCAGAATGTGGTAAACAGACTGGAATCCGATTTAAGCGTTCTGCAGGATGTGAATACGAACCCGATTCCTTACGACCAGATTTCCAAGACCGTTGTCGTAATCGGCGGACCTACGGAAAACAGTACGGAACAGAACGGCTACGGCTGCACACTGCCCTGGGTTACCTTCTCCGACAATAAAATCGATGCGGTGTACGGAATCCGTGTAAACGACGGTACTTCTTACGTAACGACAGGAACCGAGGCGGGCGTTCTTTCCTGGCTGGATTATTCCAAGAATAATTCCGGTGATCCGTATTATCCGGGAATTTACCCGGAAGGGACAAAAGCGGACGACAAGAATTCGACGCCGGGTAATTTTACGAAGAAATTTGTAGCTACCACCAGAGACGCAGTGTTTAATGCCCTGGTTGCCATTGCGGAAGAACAGATGAAGGCCAAGGGTCTGGATGTTCAGAATCCTGCGGTTTCTGTAGATCACGTTACGATTTCGGATACCATTACCCCGGAATTTCTTATTGATGACGAACCCGGTGAACCCGGTGCACCCGGCGAAACCGCTGAGCCTGCAAAACATATTTACATGGAAATCCTGGACAAGGACGGAAACGTAGTCAGAAAGGTAGAATATCCGAAAAAGGATGCCGGTATCGGAGATACCGGAGACAAGGTCACATGGACCCGTACGGAAAATAAAGACGGCAGTATTACAATTTCCTGCGACGTAGGATCCCTGTTTAACACACAGAAAGCAGTTCTTCATATTCCGGTTGTGGCCAAAGAAGACTACATCGGTTCCAACAACGTGAAGTCCAACGTAGGTACCCCGGATGCCAGCTATGAGCATCTGCCGGCACCGACGGAAGATAATCCCAATCCGAAAATCGCGGAATACACCGTGGATTGTCACGATACACCGGAAGTAAATGTTCCCATTCGCTTCAATACGGAAGACGGCGGAAATACCACCATTTGGGTTGGAGACAGCGTCGATCTGAAGGACCTGGATTCCGACAGCATCATTGCCGATGTGATGGACCGGATCGACAATTATGAACAGATTAACGGAACCGTGTCCTTTACCTGGGTTCTTCCCGACGGAAGCAAGGTGGAGATTCCCGGCGGATTGGTGGTAAAGAACGGCGTTCCCGATTTCAGTACCATGCCGGATATTTCCTGCGAAGAACTCTTCGACGAAGAAGGCAATTTTGTATGTACACTGGAAGTGACCTTTACGCCCAATGACGTAAAGAACAACGGCAACTTCAGCGATCAGGAGGTTACCGCAGTTCCGGTTAATCCGCTCACAAAGGACGGCGATGTGTTCATTAATACAATAATGAACACCGGAAAGGTCTCCCTTTATGTGCGCAAGGATTGGAAAGACAGCTTTGATCACAGCGCGGATACCGTAGAATATATTCTCTACGCCAACGATGAGATTTATCATGATGAAAAAGGTCAGACGGTTACCGGCGTGCTGGATGCCTCCAACGGATGGGAAAACAAGATCGAAGATTTGCCTTCCGCGATTACGGTGGACGATCAGCCGGAGGTAATCAAATATTCGGTAAAGGAAACGAACGTAAAATACGGATATGAGGATTCTTATCTTCGTTCCAGTCAGACCGATGAGGTTTACGAGGGCTATCTGCAGCTGACACTGAATCCCGGAGACTTTGATCCGAAGAATTTGAAGTTTGTTCATATCGAGTTCAGCTATGGCGGAGTTAATTATAACTACGATTATCCGCTGTACATTCAGGACAAGGATCCGGATACGCAGAAGCTTGCAAAAAAGACAGATAAAGTAATTCTGCTGAATCTTCCGACCAATATCCCGGTCACTTACAGCGGCGCTGATGACCAGACCGGAACGCCGGGTTCCCAGCAGTATGAAGTAAACGGAAATGCACCTTTAAGTGATGTTGTTATTTCGAACATTTTCCTGTATAAGAACAGAAAATGCGAATACAAAAACAAAGAGAAAATTTGGGTTGTAACCTACGAAGACCAATTCCCCAAGGACAAGCAGACCTTTACCACTGTAGGAGCGGCGGTCGTGCCCAAGTGGAAGGAAGCAACCACCAGTCCGGTGCTTATCATTGAAAATACACCGCAGTACTTCTACGTGGTGCATCATATTGTGCACAAGGTGGAGGATGAACTCTGGCAGCCTTACTATCAGGATTATGTAGATGCAATCCCCATGTTTGCCCTGAAGCCTGCCGACGGCAAGTTTGATATTACCGTGCCCTTTACCGGGTCCGACGATACTGCCTATTACAGCGGCATCCGCGACGGTTATATCTACGGCGGAATGTACAAGGGTGTAAGCACGGACGGCGAAGGAAATACCGTTTATATCGAGGAAAATCCGGTGCACGATCCCAAGGCAACAGAGGTTCCGGACGTGGAGTTTACTACGCCGGAGGATCGTTGGTGCGGCAAGGAGCTGAGCCCGGAGGCGTGGCATTACTATTACCTGCGCGAGGTCAGCGAAGAATTCCTGCAGCCCAGACTCATTTCTCTGCGCAGATATTCCACAGATACCCACGTAGAACGCTACCTGCTTACCGCAGTGGATTCTGACGGTGCAGATCAGGGCTTCTACACAGAATACGGCTTTATCTACGACCCGAATTGCGAGGAGAAGAATATCGTCAAATACATGCAGGCCGGGGTGGTAGCTACGGGAGAGAATGAAGAATTATATTCTCCGGAAACGGACGAGATTCCCTATGCGGATTATCCGGAAATGCATTCCCTGCTGTATGAATACATAAATTCCTATCATAAGAATGTGCTTCAGGCCACATATACTCCGACGAAGGTATTCTCTCAGGCGGGCGGCTTTGTGCACATTACCGATGAGGATTACTTTGGCTGTGTTCCGTACAATAAAAACTTCGGAAGCAAGTCCGGCAGCAAGACTGCACTGGGGAAGGACTTCAGCTTCAACTTCAGTTACACTCCGTATTATGTAACGGCAGACGGCGTATTTGTTTCCGGTATTTATGAACGTTATGTAGATACCAGCAACGAGGCAACCGTAACGGCTTCGGTTAACTGCGATGAACTGTTGGCAAGCGGTTCTCTGACCTATAAGTTTACAAGACCGGTCACAAGCTTCCTGACAGTGGATAATTCGTACGACGCCAACCCGGACGAAGGCGGAAATGAATAGAATGGAGGATAAGAAAAATGAACATCAGAGATCTTCCGGGATTTTATGAGCCGGGTTTTATTGACGAAGGCGAATTGCTGATTAACGGCGGCGGAGATTTTCACGAATCCGGTGAGTTTGTAATTAACGGCGTTAAAGTAGGGGACGATGCCTACGAGTTCGGCAATTACATCATCAACAGCAAAGGCGATATTATCGGCTACAAATAAACAAAAAATGCAGTGCGTCGGGCACAAGCCCGGCGCATTCTTTTTTTGTATCCGAAGGCTGCTTGTGGTATCATATAGTGGTTTGTTTCCCGGCGGAAGAAAAGATCGATAATATGAAGAAACACGCAATTATACCCATTTTCATATCGCACCGGGGCTGTCCCAACCAGTGTGTTTTCTGCAATCAGCGGGCCATTACCGCCCGCAGCGGCGACGTAACGCCGGAGGACGCCCGGAAGACCATCGAGGAATGGCTGAGCACCCTGGAAGGCAGCGGCATCGAAACCGAGCTGTCCTTTTTCGGCGGCAGCTTTACGGGCATTCCCATGGAGGAGCAGACCGCTTTTCTGCAGCTGGCTAAAGAATATAAGGATGCGGGCCGCATTGCCAAAATCCACTGCTCCACCCGGCCGGACTACATCAGCCGGGAAATTCTGGACAACCTGAAGCACTACGGCATGGATGTGATTGAGCTGGGCGTGCAGTCCTTCGACCCGGCAGTGCTGGAAGCCTGCCGCAGGGGTCACAGCGCGGAAGACGTGGACCGGGCCTGTTCTTTGATTCAAGAATACGGTTTTACCCTGGGTATACAGCTGATGATCGACCTGCCCGGAGATTCCCGTGAGAGCTGCATGGCGTCCGCACGGCGGACCATAGAAATCGGTCCGCAGATCGCCCGGCTCTATCCCACGGTGGTGCTGCAGAATACGCCCCTGGCCGGAATGCTGGCAGAGGGCAGCTACGTGGCCAAGCCCCGGGAAGAGGTGCTTTCCATTGTGACCGACATGTACCGGAAACTGACGGATGCGGGCATTCAGGTGATCCGCATCGGCCTGAAGAGCAACGAACTGATTCAGGGAGAAACCTACCATCCCGCCTTCGGTCAGCTGGTGAAAAGCAGGGCGGCCCGGGCGGAACTGGATGCGCTGCTGCAGAAGATCCGGGCCGGAGAGGCTGGTTTTGCCGCCCGGCAGACCGGGTCCGGCGCAAGTTACATTCCGGTCACCGTTGCCGCACCTTCGGAGCTGCTGAATTTTGCCGTGGGTCACGGGGCGGAGAATAAGAAATATTTCGCGGAAAAATACCCGCATCTGAGAATACGCTATGCCGCAGACGAAAACGAAAACCGCATATGTGTCCGCCCTGGCCGATGAACGGCTGACGGACTACCTTCGGTCCCGGGGCTGCCGTGTGGTGTCCGTGGGACCCCTGGAAAACCTGGCAGCGCCTGTGGCCTGTCATCCGGACCTTCTGTACTGCAGTCTGGGCGGCCGGATCTACGCCGGAGACCCCGCTCTGCTGAAGCCGGAGTATCCCGGGGACGTGCTGTACAATGCGGCGGCGGTGGGGGAATATTTCCTCTGCAGCAAATACACCCATCCGGGCCTGATCGAGGCGTCGGGACGAAAACCGGTGCTTCTGCCCCAGGGCTACGTAAAATGCAATCTGGTGGTGGCGGACGACCGTCACGTGATTACCGAAGATGCAGGAATTGCAAGGGTTCTTGCGAAGATTCCGGATATCGAATGCCTGAAAATCGAAGCCGGCGCGGTAAAGCTTCCCGGCTACAACCACGGTTTTCTGGGCGGCTGCAGCGGCAGGCTGGAAGACGAAATGATCTTTTTCGGCAACCTGGCGGCGCATCCCCAATACCCTGAAATTGCGGCCTTTCTGGAGGGCTGCGGCTTGAAAATCAAATACTTCCCGGAGTTTCCGCTGACGGACATCGGGAGCATCCTCATATCGGAGAACGAATAAATGAAATCCATTTCCCAAATCATTGCAGAAGAACTGCAGACCAAAGAAGAATATGTAAACAACGTGATTGCCCTGCTGGACGAGGGCAACACAATTCCTTTTATCGCCCGGTACCGCAAGGAAATGCACGGCACCATGGACGACACCCGGCTGCGCACCTTGTCCGAGCGGCTGACCTACCTGCGGGGACTGCAGGAGCGCCGGGAGGCGGTCAAATCCGCCATTGCGGAGCAGGGCAAGCTGACGGAGGAACTGTCCGCAGCCATCGACGAAGCCCAGACTCTGTCCGTGCTGGAAGACCTGTACCGCCCCTATAAGCAGAAGCGCCGCACCCGGGCCGCCAACGCCAAAGAGAAGGGCCTGGAGCCCCTGGCCATCCAACTGCTGTTCC
>JAZUKP010000102.1:0-9153 GCA_045643345.1 Anaerovoracaceae bacterium
TCTCCGCCGCGACGCCGGTGAGGATACTCTCCTTCACCTCGGCGGTCTCGGCTGCACAGCCGACCAGACCTGCCAGCAGCGCCAGCGCCATGCAGGCCGCCAGAATTCGTTTAGCTGACCACATAGACGCTCTCTCCTTCCTCCAGACCGGACAGGATCTCAGCCTGCGCCGCCGTCACTACACCGACCTGCACCGGGCGGCGTTCCTTGACGCCGTTCTGATCCACATAGACGTAATGTCCCTCGCTGTCTCGCAGCACCGCGTTGGACGGGATGTTCAGCACCTGCTCCCGCTGGATCGTCATCATATACAGCAGCGCGTACTGACCGATCAGATCGCTGCTGCCGTCCTTGAGCTCAAACTTCGCATACATCGTCTGATTGGAGAGGGACTGGGTAATATAGTCGTTGATGTCCATGGGCACATAGGCGACCTCATAACAGACGCCGCCGACCGTAGCATAGACCTCTGTCGCAGCCGCCACCGCCGTTTTCA
The DNA here is from genome assembly GCA_045643345.1 of Anaerovoracaceae bacterium. Classification (GTDB taxonomy): domain Bacteria; phylum Bacillota; class Clostridia; order Peptostreptococcales; family Anaerovoracaceae; genus RUG13409. The sequence continues at coordinate 497 of JAZUKP010000102.1, forward strand.
GCGGCGTAAACGACGAAGACGAAGAACAGCGCAAAAAAAGAGAGCTGACCAACAGCGAAACCACAATTGAATATCTGACCGACCTTCCGCCGGTCCCGGAAGAAATCGTTCTGGCAAAAGAAGAACCCGCACCGGAAGTTGTGCAGGAAGCACCCCGGAAATCTCTTTTCCGCAGCCTGATTTCCATTCCGGCCTGGATTCTGGGTCACGCCGCAAAACTACTGCTGGCACCCATTCTGGGAAAACTTTTCTCCTGGATCCTGATTGCCGCAGTTTTCTTCGGCATTCTGTGCCTCTGCCTCAAGGCCATCTTCCCGGACAAGACACTGAAGGAACTTCTGAACTGGAAAACCCTGCTCACATTTGCCTGCTGCACCGGCGTGTACATTGCGGTTTTCAACCTGCCGGACTTTATCCGCCCCGACGGCGGAAAATTCGGCTGGATGCAGCTGGGCGCAGGCACGCTGGCCTTGCTGACCATGATTCTCTTAAGCAGTTATTTCATCGACGAAAAGAAAAAGCAGCAGACAGAAGCTGCCGCATAAAACCATGACCGATTACAAAGAACTCAATACCAATTTAAAAGCCATCATCGAAGATGTGCCTTACCTGATCGCCAACCTTTCCAACGCGTCCGCCCTGCTCTGGGACGCCATGGACGACCTGAACTGGGCAGGCTTCTACCTGATGGAACAGGGCAAGCTGGTGCTGGGACCCTTCCAGGGAAAAATCGCCTGTGTGGAAATCGAGGTAGGAAACGGTGTCTGCGGTACCGCCGTAGAAAAAGACGCCGTGCAGCTGGTTCCGGACGTTCATCAGTTCCCGGGACACATCGCCTGCGACAGCGCCTCCAATTCCGAAATTGTACTGCCCATCCACAAGGACGGCAGCGTTTGGGGCGTGCTGGATATCGACAGCCCCTCCTTCCGCCGGTTCAGCGAAGAAGACCGCGCAGGTCTGGAAGGCTTCGTTTCCGTGCTGGAAAAATATATTTAAGCCGATTTCGGCCCGGTACCCGGGCCGCCAATCTCAAAAACGCATTCTTCGGCCCTACAGGCCCAGGAACTCGAAGTCTCCTGCTTCGTGTTTTTCGGCCGTAAATTTCGCGTGATAGTAAATGTTGCAGTATTTCAGTGCATTAAAGCTGTCATCGCCCTTCAGCTGATAGATTTTGTCCCCGCAGAAGATGTTCAGCTTGTGACCCGCCACGCAGGTCATGGCCTTGATGTCGCTGTAGGGCATTACCAGATCCGCACCGCTGCCGGAAATCCGCAGACAATTCCCGAATATTTGAATGGAAACGCCTTTCTCCAGAAGGCGTTTTTTATCGTATACGATAACCTCGTAAAGATTGGCCCGATCCGTGTACAGCGGACTCTCGTCATAGGCGGATAAATCCGTGCCGCGGATAAAAGCCTCCTGATAATCGTACCATTCTCCCACACCGCGGAAAGGCGTCTCGCCCTCCGGGGCTTCGAACTGCTTATCCGGACGATAGCGGTACTTTCTGCCGCAGCGCTTGCAGCCCACCAGGTCGCCTTCGCTTTCAAATTCGGAGAAACCGCAGTCCGGGCACACGTAAAGCACCCGTTCCAGGCCTTCCGCCAGGTCCTTTCCCACGTATTTCCGGCCGTCCTCCCGGGACTCGTCCGTCCAAAGCTCCCGGCAGATCAGTTCGTACAGCTGCTCTGCGGTCATTTCTTTATATTCTTCCGGCTCGATGACCCGGGTCACACCGGCGGTCATCGGTCCCTTTCTCTTGGTTTTTGCCCAGCGGGGCTTGACCCCGTAGCCGCCGTCGATGCGGAAAATGGCAATGGGCAGGCCCATCTTTTTCGCCATGGCTGCCACGGCAGGCTTAATGTAGCAGGTTCTGCCGCTGTAGGTCCGGTTGCCTTCCGGGAACAGGGCGATGGTGCCGCCTTCTTTGGCGACCCGCAGACAATTCATTACCGCTTTAATGTCGCTGGATCCCTTCATGAAGGGAATGGGTGCCACGGTCCAGCTCAGCGCTTTGGAAATAAAGCCCATGGAAAACATGTCTTCCATGGCAACGTAATACACCGGCTGCCGAAAGGCGCCCGCCACGTAAAACTGATCCAGATCCGTCTGGTGATTGGCAAGAATCAGCCAGCTGCGTTTTCCTTCCTGCGCAAAACGTTCAATTTTAAGGCCATACTTAATTCTTGCCGCCAAAGACAGGATGGGGGCAAAAATAAAAGTAATCACCTTATGTCTGAATTTTGTCCAGGGTTTTCTCTTCTTCATATGCATCGTCTGTATAATCCATCGATGTATTATATACCAAAAGAGAACAATTGAATTCAGCTTTTACGGCAAAAAATAGGAACAAATATAGTTATTTTCGAAAAAAACACTTCCGAAAGCCTCTTTCCGGCTTACCTGGCCTCCGAAATTGTAGAACTGAAAGCTTTCTCCGTTAAAATAGGCTGCCACCGTGTGCAGTCCGTGCCAGGGCTTGCCCTCGTTCCAGAAGGAGACGATATACACGCCGGGTCCCCGCAGCTCGCCCTTTTGCAGGCGGCAGAAGGGAATGCCGCTCCGGCGCAGCACCCGGCCGATCAGATAAGGATTGGAACCGAAAACACCCAGGCCCACCATGGCGCCGGCTTTTTGAAAATCCCGGACCGTGGCGGAGTAAGAGCTGGAAATGCCCAGAAGAAGTTTTGCGTTGTGTACCGCAATTACCTCGCAGGCATTATAAGAAGCATGATAAAGACCGAAGCGGTACAATGCTCCGGCCCTGCTGTTTTGATGATGGATCATCCGGTTGCGGGTACTGAGCTTCGGATCTGCATCCAGCGCCCCGTTGACCCGGCTGTTGCGCACCGAAACAACCACAGCTGCCGCCCCGTAGACGGCTGCCAGGATCAGAAGCGCAGCAATCATTTTCTGCCGGTAAATGCCCCGGCCAGCTTCTGCATTCTGCACTGCATCCAGCTGCCCCAGCCCTTTTTCCGGGCAATATAAAGCATCAGGTATGCCAGTGTCACGCCGCTGAAAATATCCGCCAGCACGTGCTGATGGGTCTTTACCACAGAGATGCAGATCAGCACGGTAAGAACCGCGCAGAACCAGCGCAGCGCCGGAGAAAGAGAATCCTTGCGGAAGACGCAGTACGAACAGATCAGACTGTCCATGCAGTGGATGGACGGGAACAGATTGGTGGGTTCGTCAATCTGATACAAAAGCAGCAGTACCTGCTCCGCAAAAGAATTCCCGGCCGGTTCTCCCCTGGTAAGTGTGGTGGGCAGCAGCAGGAAAAACACCCCGCAGATCAGCTTGGCCGCCAGCTCCGCGGAAAGGATGTTGTACCAGTTTTCGTAATGGGCCATGGCAAAGTAGCAAAGACCCCAAAAAATGTAGGCGGCAACGTAGACATAGATCCAGTTGGGGCCTAAAGAAATTTTTCGATCGAGATCCGAGGTGATGTCGATGCGCGGATAAAGACTTCCGAACGCCTGGAACGGATAATACACCGCCAGGTTCACCAGCAGCATAAGAATAAGAGATAAGGCTCTGTCGGCGGGAAGCCAAAAGCCGGCAATGTCTCTTGCACTCTTATCTCTGTAAATTTTCAGCACCTATTTTTTCTCCCATTTTCACGATTGTTTCTTCTCCTTCGAAAGAGTTGCGCAGCAAATCTTCGTCGGGAATGAGGCAGTTCTTCTGCAGCAGCAAAATGACGGACGAACCGCCGTACTCGAAATACCCCTTTTCACCGCCCCGGACAACAGGTCCCGGACCGTGCAGATTTTTTATTCGTCCCACAAGCAGAGCGCCCACCTCCATCATCAGCACCGTACCGAAGCGGTCCGTGCGGATTCGGGTATACTCTCTTGTATTTTCCTTGTAAATGGCCTTTCTGGCCGCCGCCTCCGGGTTCACCGTGTGATAAACCCCGGGAATGCGGATATTTTCGCCCTTTTCCCCGGAAACCGGATAGACGTAGCGATGGTAATCGTCCACGGAAAGCCGCAGCAGAATGCCCCAGCCGCCCCGGTATTCCTCCGCCAGGGCTTCGTCCCGCAAAAGAGATTCCAGGGTATAGTCGCAGCCCTTTACCGTAAAATGACGGTCTTCTTCCAGTGAAAACAGGGTCAGCTTACCGTCGCAGGGCGCGCAGAAGCAGTTTTCCGCTGCCTCAAAACTGCGCTTACCCGGCAGAATCTGACGGGTAAAAAAGTCGTTGAAGGACGCATACCGGCGCACCGGATAGTCCTCCATATTGACCCGGTTTTTCCGGATGAAGGATTTTACCAGCCATGCGGAAGCTTTCCGGTCCAGCACCCAGCCGCCCAGCCGGCTGAACCAGGGCCGGATCAGAACGGACAGCACCGCGCGGCCCGCACCCGTGCCGTAGAGAAACACCGCCGCTCGATTCTGGCGGCAGTAAACTTCCGTTTCCGAACCGTCCCGCAGACGGGCGCACATTATTTCCGCAGCAGCACGTAAATTACGGCTGCCCCCGAAAGAAGCGAAAGCAGTGCGAACTGCCAGTTCTTCATCTTTTTCAGCTTAAAATCCAGAACAAAGAGCATTCCCACCACGGCCATCAGCACGCGAAGCACCAGAACCACGCAGGCACCGTTCACTCCGCCGCAGCAGAGGAATGCCACCGGAAGAATCATGGAAATGGTGGTAATAGGAAGCCCGTGATACACCTTTTCGCCGCTGTCCGGATCCATCTGCCGGTTGGTCTCCAGCACATTGAAGTATGCCAGGCGGATAATGCCGCAGAGCAGGTAAAAGCCCAGAATCGCCCCGTCCCATTTGGTATTCAGTCCCAGCTGATAACAAATCGTTACGGGCAGCACCCCGAAGCAGACGATATCTGCCAGAGAATCCAGCTGAATCCCGTAAAGCTTTTCGTCGTCGCTGCGATTTTTCTTGCTTCTGGCCACCTTGCCGTCAAAACCGTCCAGCAATCCGGACAGTGCCAGGAAGAACACCGCGTTTACGCAGTTTCCCGCAATGGCCTGGGAAATACCCATCATCGACGATATGACGCTGACAAAGGTCAGGATCACCGTATAATCATAAAAACCTATCATCTCTTTCCTATCCCCTGATTTTTTCTGTTTCCGTCAACATGCTCTTGTATTTGTAATAACTGTTCTTACTGCAGCCGCAGAGCTTGATCAGCTCTGTATCCGAAAGGGTGCCGCCGAACGCCTTGGAATACTTTAAAATCAATTCTTTCGACTTCTTCGCCAGTTTGGTTTCCACCTTCACGCCGGCCTTCCGCCCGGAAATGCGGCCCTTCTTTGCCGCAGCCTCCATGCCTTTGGCCGTTTTTCTGCGCAGCTTTTCCAGCTCGGATTCCGACCGCTCGAACACCAGTCGGATCTGCTCCTGTGCAAGGCTTTTCACACAGCCGATTAATTTTTCCGGTGCGATACTGCCTTTCCCGGCTTCCCGCAATCCGCCTGCCAGACGACGGTAAACCGAAGCGTCGATGTACCGTTCCTTCAGAAACACCATGGTGACGCCCCGCTCCATCAGAAGCTCGTAGCAGCGCAGAGCGTCCTCTTTGCTGCGGCCCATGCGCATTACGGAATCAAAGACCAGAGTGTCGCCGGGTTCCAGTATCTCCATCATCCGGTTCCATTCCGGCCGGTCTTTTTTCTTAATCGTGTATTTTTCTTTCAGAATGGCGGCCTCCGGGAATTCTTTCAGAATGTTTCGCGCCTGCGCTTCCAAATTCTGGGCCGGATAAGCCGCACTGCAGTAGCCGTAAGTCATTTCGTCTCCGTTTATCCAAAACTAAAGGTTACCGTATTATTTGTACAAATTATACTTCGGGAAATCGGAATTGTAAATACAGAAAAGACAGACCCCCCGCCGGAGGTCTGTCTCGAAACATATTATTCGCAAAAACGTTGCCTAAGGATTTGCCGCAAAGGCCGAATCCGCCGGATTTTGCACTGCGTTTCAGTTCTGCGGTACCAGCAGCACCTGTCCCGGCCGCAGAGAAGCCGCATCCGTATGATTGCAGCGGCAGATTTCGTAAATCACCTCCCGAATGTCCTTTTCGTCGCTGCCGTATTCCTTTGCGATGGCCCAGAGGGTGTCCCCCGCCTGCACCGTCACCTCAGTATAAACCGGTTCTTTTTCCGCATAGACAGAAGTCCGGTTTACCAGGCTCAGCACCCCAAAGCTGAGCAGAAGCATCATCAGTGTTACAAAGGTGATAAAGCGAAATCTGTTGACAATTCTGTATTTCATAAAACGTACCGTCCTTTTCTTTCCTTGAAATCTTCCCCTTTCCGGGGACCTTACAAGGAAAGTTTAACAAAGATGCTGTACAATTTTATGTACCAGAACAGAAGCAAAATCCGCTCTAAATGCAGTTTAAAACGCTAGCTAAACTTGCGATTACGTTTGCAAAGTGGCGTTTACTTTTGCAAAGCAGTAAAATCAGATACATCTCTGTTTGGTCAGAAGGGATTGATTATGAAGAAACACCTATCCTTTTCTGAGCGAATGATAATCGAAGAAATGATCCAAGAAGACCATACTTTTGCGTCCATTTCCAGGATCCTTAATCGCTCAATATCCACCGTATCCAGAGAGGTAATGAAGTATCGCGTCTTTACCGGAAGAATACCCCTTCCCGGGGAAAATGACTGCCTGCATAAGCCTACCTGCACCAAGAATACAGTTTGCAGAAGATCACGCTCGCATGGCTGCTACGGGCTACGCTGCAAAGCTTGTCCTTACGGAAAGGTGTGCATAGAACTTTGCGATTCCTACGAGTCAAAACATTGTGATTTCCTGGACAAGCCGCCGGCACTCGGCGGACTTATCACCCCACAAAAAAACTGCATCCTGTTCGGATGCAGTGATTCTGCTTATTTTTCGCGGCTTTGCTCTGCCGAGATGCGTGTTATTCTGCAGGCACCAGTGTATAGTCCCCCATGCCCTGCAGGCTGTCTATAATATACTGTCGGTCGGCTTCGAAGCTGTCCGCCAGCCATTGGACCTCCTCGATCAGGCGCTCCTTATTTTCTTTTAAGGAGATACCATCCCGCACCTGAACATATTCTTCAAAATCCGGCCCGATCAGGCGGCCGATTCTTACCGGATTTGTCTCCGGTCCCGCAGGATAATAATCCCGCAGACCGGTATCGATTACCAGGAAGGTCAGAGGCCTGCCGCCATCCTTCGTCTGGACCTGAAACGCCACATAATCCGGCGTTATCTCGGCATAAATCCATTCCGTCCAGCTTTCCGGCAGGGTAATTTCGAGTTTTCCGGTGCAAAGCTGCGGCGAGGCAATGTAATCCATAGTGGTCCAAAAGCGCATGGCCTTCGCCATAAACCTGCAATTGTTCGAATAGATATCGATTCCACTGGCAGAAACCCCTGTTCCGTCGGTAAGTTCCGCCGTAAACTCCATGGAAATTCTGTCCAGGATCTCATCGGAATTCCCCCCGGTGCATCCGTCCCACATTCTTACTCTGCAATCTCCCAGCAATCCGCACAGAGATTCATAAAGCCACGAATCCGACAGGGAGCGCACCATTCTGCGGCGTTCCACGCTCTCGTTTTTCTCCGCGTCCCAGAACCGGTAGGAATAATAATGTTCCAGCAAAGCGCCTTCCTCGGTTTTGCTTGCCTCGAAAACCTCTCGTTCTGCGCCGGTATCTCCCAAAGACAGTACAAAATGCAGAAAAGGTTCCGGTTCACCGCCGTATCCTATTTTTTCCGGTTCCCCGCTCCGCTCCATTTCGTACAGCTTGTCTAAAAAATAAAAGTTTTTCGGGAAAAGATAAAAGGAAGTTTTTACAAAGTGCTCCTCGCCGACTTCTCCCAGCCGGTTCCATTTTACGATTTTGTAGGTCAAAGCCGTGTAGCTTTTGGTTCCGCCGTCTTTATAGCTTTCCGGCATGGGTATCAGAAGTACAGCCAGCAGCAATAGCACGGTTCGCAGAATTCTCTTTTTCCGGCTCCGGGTCTTTTCCTTCTGGATTTCTACAAACTGCCGCTCCGCCTGCTCCTGATAATCCTCCGAATCAATTCTTTCGCCGCGAAGCAGTTCGTTTACCGTAATGCCCAAAACGCCGCAAAGCTCCAGCATCAGAGATGGATCCGGCAGACTCCGGCCAGTCTCCCACTTGGATACCGCCTGCACCGAAATGGATAGCTGCTCCGCCAGCTTTGCCTGAGTGAGGTCTTTTTCCTTTCTGCACTGGGTTATTAATTTTCCGGTTTTCTTCTGGTCCATAGGTAAATCCCGCCTTTCAGGCTTTACCATAGCAAAGCAGCAGGCAAAAAACAATCAACCAAAGGTTGAGTCTGCGCTTTCTTTCATGATTACTATTACAATCCTGTTTTTACGCTGTGGTTTCGAACTGGCTGTTGTAAAGCTCCGCATAAAAGCCGTCTTTGGCCAGCAGGGTTTCGTGATTGCCCTGCTCTACGATATTTCCATTGTTGACCACCAGAATCACGTCCGCGTTGCGCACGGTGGAGAGCCGGTGGGCAATCACAAAGCTGGTTCTTCCCACGGTCAGCTCGTCCATGGCCTGCTGAATCACCATTTCCGTGCGGGTATCCACAGAGGAGGTAGCTTCGTCCAGAATCAGCAGCGGCGAATCCTTAATCATGGCCCGGGCAATGGTCATCTGCTG